>CAVHIG010000005.1:0-48551 GCA_963636105.1 Anaerovoracaceae bacterium | reverse complement strand
GGATAAGAGAGCTTTACTTGATTATTTGTGCCGACGCAAGGCGGCGGAATGGAGATTTTTATGTTGAATTTTATATTTGCTATATGTTTGCTTGGATTTATGGGGAAGTGCCTGCTTATCGGCTTGAAGGCATCTTGGGGAATTCTGAAGCTGATTTGCTATGTTTTGTTTTTCCCGGTGATTCTGATAGGAATGGTATTAGGAGGCTTGATTTATCTGGCCTTGCCGATACTTGTCATAGGCGGGCTTGTCATCTTGCTTGCGAGCAGGTGAAGATTATGCGACATGATGAAAAAAGCAAATGGCGAGGTGAAGTGTTATGATACCACTGGCGACGAGGATGAGGCCGGAGAAGCTCGAGGAATTTGTGGGCCAGAAAAATTTTATGTACAAGGGCTCGCTTCTGTACAATTCAATAGAAAATAAGACCTTTGATTCGGCCATTTTCTTTGGGCCTTCAGGCACCGGAAAGACCACACTCGCAAGGATAATCGCCCGCGAAATGGATGCGAATTTTTACGAGCTCAATGCTTCATCTACCGGCACAAAGGAGCTCAAGGAAATCATAGAAAAGGCAAGGACAAAATTTTTCGGCTTTCAAAAGGAGACTACCTACGTCTACGTCGACGAAATCCACAGATGGAACAAGCTCCAGCAGGACTCGCTTTTGAAGGCTCTTGAGGACGGCATGATTCGCTTTATCGGGAGCACTACGGAAAATCCGTATTTCTCTGTAAATAACGCCATAATAAGCCGTGTGAGGAATATTTACGAGTTCCATCGTCTGGATAAGGATGAGGTAACTTCGCTGCTCCTGCGGGCTCTCAGGGACGTAGAAAGGGGCGTAGGCAGCCTCCATATCGATTATGATGAGGATGCCATAGAAATCCTTGCGGCCATGAGCAGCGGCGATGCAAGAGTGGCGCTCGACACATTGGGCTTTATCGCTGAAAATTTAGGTGAGGGTAGGCGGCTTGACAAGGCGATAGTCGCGGAGGCCATGCAGCGGCAGACCACCTTTTATGACAGATCCGAGGACAAATACAATCTGCTGTCAGCACTGCAAAAATCAGTAAGAGGAAGCGACCCGGACGCAGCTGTGCACTACCTTGCGCGGCTCCTTGAAGGCGGCGCCGACATCCAAATGATAGGCAGGAGACTTCTTGTCATGGCAAGCGAGGACATAGGCATGGCTTATCCAAATGCTATCACCATAGTGACAGCCTGTGTACAGGCGGCAAACATGGTAGGCCTTCCGGAGGCCAGGATAAATCTCGCGCAGGCAGTGATATTGCTCGCTTCAAGCCCAAAGTCAAATGCTTCTTGTATGGCACTCGACGCGGCTACGGCGGACCTGCGCACAAGGAAAATAGACGACGTTCCCGCACATTTGATGGACTCACACTACGGCGGAGCAAAAAAACTGGGAAGAGGACTCGACTACAAATATCCTCACAGCTACGGAGGATACGTCAAGCAGCAATATCTGCCTGACAACCTCTACAAAGAAGGCGTGCGCTATTACAAGCCTACGGAAAACGGAAATGAAGCGGCCTTCAAGAAATTTCTTGAAGGACTTGAAAAATCAGGAAAGAAATGACGGTGACTATGAAAAGAGAGATTATAAGGGCGGAATACGCGGGCTTTTGCTTTGGCGTAAAGAGAGCCATCAAGCAGGCAGAGGATATTTTGGAAGCGAAGAGGGGCGAAAAGGTCTACTCCTGCGGCTCGCTCATACACAACAAAATTGTGACCGACGAGCTCGAAGAAAAGGGACTCATCACGGTGGATTCACCGCTTGACGCCGACAAAGGCAGCACCATAATCGTGCGCTCACACGGCGAGCCGAAGAGCTTCTACGACGTTTCCGCAGAGAGAAACCTTTGCGTGATAGACGCGACCTGTCCTTTTGTACAAAAAATTCACGAGCTTGTGCATGAGGCTGGCGGAAACGGCGAGGACGTGGTGATTGTCGGGGATGCGGCTCACCCGGAGGTCATTGGAATCAAGGGCTGGTGCAGCGGCGAGGCAGTTGCCATAAATACGACTGAGGAGGCGAGGGGGCTTTGCGCGGAATGGAAGGCGCTGGCAGGCACCCCGGAATTTGAGAGGCCGGTATTTGTTGTGGCGCAGACTACTATAAGAAAAGAAATTTTTGATGAGATTTGCGACATACTTCGCGAGAGCGGGAGAAAGATCACTGTAAAGAATACGGTGTGCAGCGCGACGGCCGAGCGGCAGAAGAGCTGTATGGAAATTGCCAAAAAATGTGATATTATGATAATTGTAGGAGACAAAAAAAGCTCAAATACGAAGAAACTCTATGATATTGCAAAAAAATATTGCGAAAAAACGTATTTTGTTGAAAATATAGAATATTTACCATTGAAAGAAATCGAAAAATGTAATAAAATAGGTATTACGGCGGGTGCATCGACACCCGAAAGAGTAATTATGGAGGTTATTGCTAATATGAGTGAAAACATCACTGAAAGCATGGAAGCTAATTTCATGGACGATTTCATGGACGAAATCGAAAAATCGTTAAGATTGCCACGTAGCGGAGAAATTGTAACTGGTACTATCATCCAGGTTACAAACAAGGAAATCATCGTTAACCTTGGCTGCAAAAAAGACGGTATTATCCCTATGGACGAGTTGACATTGGAGGGAGATCAGAAGATCAGCGATCTGTACAAGGAAGGCGACGAGATTCAGGCGAAGGTTGTAAAGATTGAAGACGGTGAGATTATACTTTCAAAGAAGAAGCTTGAAGTCAGTGAACATTGGGATGAGATCAGCAAAGCTCTGGATGACAAGGAGACTATAAGTGTCAAGGTTATCAGAGAAGTAAAGGGCGGTGTAATAGCTGCTTACAAGGAAGTTACGGGATTTATTCCGCTATCACAGCTTTCTGACAAATTCGTAGAAAGTGCCGCAGAGTTTATCGGCAAGGTTCTGCCTGTAAGGGTAAGCCGTGTGGATAAGATGAAGGGCAGAGCCGTATTCTCACACAAAGCAATTCTTGCGGAAGAAAAGGCAAGAAAGATCGCTGAAATTTGGAGTTCGCTGAACGTAGGTGATGTTGTGGAAGGTACAGTTATGAGATTTACCGACTATGGCGCATTTGTAGACATAGGCGGAATCGACGGTCTTCTTCATATCTCTGAGATTTCCTGGGGCAAGCTCAAGAATCCGCAGGAAGTTCTTACAATCGGACAGAAGATTCAGGTAAAGGTACTTGCTATGAACGAAGAGAAGGGCAAGATTTCTCTCGGTCTCAAGCAGACTCAGCCGGAGCCATGGTCAGTAATCGACGAAAAGTTTACTGAGGGTCAGGTTGTGACTGGTAAGGTTGTTCAGATCAAGGAATATGGCGCATTTGTAGAGCTTGAGCCTGGTCTTGACGGTCTTGTACATATTTCCGAGGTTGCAAACAGAAGAGTTACAAATATTGCTGAGGAGCTCACTGTAGGCCAGGAAGTAGACGCAAAGATTCTTGAAATCGACAAGGAGAGAAAGAGAATAAGCCTGAGCATCAAGGCTTGTCTGCCAGAGGAAGAGGTTTCTGAGGAAGCTTAGATCTGGGCTCTTTATAAGGTTTCATAGCATATGCAGCCTCATTTTCGGGCAATGATTTGAATTATATCTTTTTATTTTGTAAAGGGGCTTGCATATCTTGAAATAAGGATGTATAATAAATGGCGTCCGAGAAATCGGACGCCGTATGTGGGGTATTAGCTCAGCTGGGAGAGCGCAAGGTTCGCAATCTTGAGGCCAGGGGTTCGATCCCCCTATGCTCCACCAAAACGAAAAAGCCACGCGATGAGCGTGGTTTTTTTCGTGTAAGAAGGACATAGGGGGGTCGAACCCCGCTTATGTTTTTATCAAAAAACTTTCCCAGAGCATATAGAAAATTGTATTTTATTGCAAGGTATGAAATGATATAATAAATAGGTTGAGAGTGATTTCAGTAAGGTAGAGGAGGCGAATTTATGCGGAAACTGCTTAGACCTGTGCTTTGCTTCATTTTTGCGCTTATAATGATAGTGCCTGCGTCACCGTCTGTGTACGCGGCGGAAAATGAGGCAAAGGTAGTTCGTGTAGGCTGGTTTATCAGTGATCTTTTTCAAGAAGGGGATAGTGACGATGAGCCAAAGAGTGGCTATGCATATGATTATCTTAGAAAACTTACGGATTATACATCATGGGAATATGAATATGTCTATGGTGATTGGTCAGATCTTTATGAAAGGCTTTGCAAAGGCGAGATCGATTTTATGGCGGGCATGTCTCTGACTGAGGAGAGAAAGAAGCTGATGCTCTTTCCGAGCAGCCCGATGGAGACGGACGAATATTATCTCTTTAAGCGTTCCGATGATGAGAGTATAAATCTCGGCGATCTATCCTCATTTGAGGGCAAAAAAATCGGCCTTTTGAGAAACAACCGCATCTCTGACTTTGCCGAGGCGTGGCTCAGTACAAACGACGTTTCCGCAGAGAGAATCTACTTCGAGACCTTTGACGATTTACATGCGGCATTTAGCAGAGGAGAGATAGATCTCGAGCCGAGGACCTTGGATGGAGGATCGGATTATGCCGGAATAACAGCCGCTGTCGCCTTGGGCGAGGAACCTTCTTATGTCGCAGTAAGCATACAAAGGCCTGACCTTTTGAAGGAGCTCAATGAGGCGATAAGCTGTATGAATTCCGCGGATCCGTATGCTCTGCAAAAAATGCAATATAATAATTATGGTACTGTCTACAAGGGAAGGACGCTGACCAAGGATGAGCAGAGCTGGATTGAGCAGCATTCTGTGCTGAGGGTAGGCTATATCGACAATTATCTTCCGTATTGCGCAAGGGATGCTGAAGGCAAGGCTACCGGTATTATGAGGGATGTGCTGGATGCCGTTTTCCGTTCCGTGGAGACTGATAAGATCCCAAGCATACAATATCTCCTTTATGATGATTATCAAGATCTTGTGGACGCTCTCCACACGGGAGAGATAGACCTTGTGTTTCCGATAACAAGCAATACCTGGCATCTTGAGCAGGACGATATCAGCGCTTCGTCCGAGGTGATCAGCGATAGGGGCGTGATTTTCTATAAAGATTCACTTAAAGGGAAAAAATCGATAAATACAATTGCTGTAGAGGAAGGGAATCAATTTCAGGAGGAATATACACAGCTGACATACCCGGATGCTGAGATTAAGACTTATCCTACGATTGATGCTTGCCTTGCGGCAGTGCTCGCGGGTGAGGTAGATGGCACAATTATGGATGCGCTGCGTACCCAATATGTGACAGAGCAATCAAAATACAGCAAGCTTTCGTATATTCAGCTTGAGGAGGTCACAGGGAAAAGCTTTGGAATAGCGCGTGGCAATAAGGGGCTTTTGATGCTTGTAAATCGCGGTCTGAAGCTGATAGGCACTACATATGGATATGATCATTCTTATCCATATCTGGATGCTTTTGATTCATATGATATGCTTGATTTTGTTCGTGAGCATGTCGTCGGAATAGGCCTTGCCTTGATATGTGTGGTAGCGATGCTCATGGTGCTTGCGGTTTTGTATATTCGAAAGCAGCGCCGGCAGCTCGCGATTCAGAAGGCTTTGAAGAGTGAGGCGGAGAGGGCAAATGCCGCAAAGAGCACCTTCCTCTTCAATATGTCACATGATATACGTACTCCTATGAATGCCGTGCTTGGATTCAATGAGCTTATGCTCAAAAATATTGACAATCCGGATAAGATAAGGGAGTACATAGGCAAGATCAAGGTCTCCGGTGAATACTTGCTAAGGCTCATAAATAATGTCCTGGAAGTAGCCAAAATAGACAGCGGCAGAGAGTCCTTGAATGAAGAATTTGCGGATCTTAAGGACGAGAGCTATCTTATCGTATTTGAAAATGATATACGCGAGAAAAAGCTCAATTTTACAAAGAATATCGATATAGTACACCGTTATGTATATACCGATGCGCACAAGATACGTGAGATTATGCTGAATCTGCTTTCAAATGCTATAAAATATACGCCTGAAGGAGGAAATATATCCATTAGCTTAAAGGAGCGCTCTTCTGATTTTGAAGGCTATGGAGACTATATTTGTGAGGTGTCAGATAGCGGCATAGGCATGACAGAGGAATTTCAGAAGCACGTGTTTGACAATTTTACGCGCGAGCATAATTCTACTGAAAGCAAGATCATGGGTACAGGGCTTGGTATGGCGATAGTGAAAAAGCTGACAGATCTTATGGGCGGTACAGTCAGTGTTCGGAGCAAGCCGGGTGAGGGCAGTACATTTACCGTAGGTATGAGCTTGCGGATTGTGGATAATCCAGAGGAATTTCTGAGTGAAAGCATTGGCTCAGAGAAAGCTGAGAATGTAAGTTTTGAGGGTAAGCGAATCCTGCTTACCGAGGACAACGAGCTCAATGCCGAGATAGCGACAACCCTTTTGGAAAACAGCGGTGCGCTTGTAGAGCTGGCAAAGGATGGCATAGAATGTATAGATATGCTGCAAAGTCACGAGGCCGGATATTACTCACTTATACTCATGGATATACAGATGCCAAATTTGAATGGCTATGATACCGCAAAAAAGATCCGGGCATTATCAAATCAGAGCAAGGCCAATATTCCTATAGTCGCGATGACAGCAAATGCCTTCAATGAAGACAGAAAAAAAGCTTTAGAGGCCGGAATGAACGGGCATATCGCAAAGCCTATCAGTATCGATACGGTAGCGAAGGTTCTCAAGCAAATATTTGCTGAAAGCTGAAAAGTGACAGATTGAATCAATGAAAAACCAAAAGCCACGCGGTGAGCGTGGCTTTTGGTTTTATGGTTCGTTTTTAAGAAGTTTTTTATTATGCTAATATTAAGCTGTCTTCTTTCCCTTGCCAAGAGCAAGACCGATGAGTCCGAATACGAGTGCAGGAATGATCCAGTGCATACCCATGCTGTAAAGCGGAAGAACTGACATTGCGGATACTCCGAATGTTGTCAGAACGGCTGTAAGAAGAGCTCCGATCGCTGCGCCGCGTGAGAACCAATCGCTGACATTTGGAATGATGAGCGATACGAGGATAACAACGAGTGCAGGTGGATATACGATATCCAGAACCGGTGCTGCGATGGAGATGATTGTGTCAAGACCAACGTTGGAAGCAGCTGCACTGAATACGCAAACGATGATTACAACGAGCTTATAGGAAAGCTTGCCGTTTGAAAGCTGTGAGAAGTAAGCTGCAGCGGAGCTTGTGAGTCCGATTGCTGTTGTGAGACAAGCAAGACCTACAACAACGCCGAAGATGATCATACCAGCTTTGCCCATGAGAGCCTGTACGATAGCCATGATGAGGTCAGCACGTGCGATTTCAAGACCATACTGTCTGGAAACTGTTGCGCCGAGGTAGCAAAGACCACCGTATACGATGAGGAGCAGTATACCTGCAAGGATGGAAGCAGCAGCTGTAGCCTTTTTCTGGTCACTCTTTGTCTTGTAACCCTTGTCGATTACGCTCTGGAGAACGATTATACCAAATGGAAGAGCTGCGAGAGCATCCAGTGTCTGATATCCGGCCTTTATACCACCGAGGATAACATTGTCACCCTGTGCTTCAAGAGCAATCTCACCAAGAGGAGTGATCATACCCTTTATGATGATTACGATAAGTCCAACGAGGAGGAGCGGTGTAAGGATAGCACCTACAACGTCTACTACGGCAGACTCACGTATGCACAGGAAGAGTACAATTGCGAAGAATATAATCGAGAAAATAACTGATGGAATAGCTGGGATATTCGGAGCGATAGCCATTTCATAAGTGGAAGCTGCGGTACGAGGAATCGCTACGCAAGGTCCTATACAAAGGATCATCGCACTCATGAGTATCGCTGCAGGAATCTTTCCGAGACGCTGTGTAACTGCATCTGAGCTACCTACACGCAGGAGAGCAAATACAGCAAGTAAAGCAAGACCTATATCTGCGATATAGTATGATACGAAAGCTGTGAACCACTGCGGGCCGGCTTCGATACCGAGGTAAGGCGGGAAGATAACATTGCCCGCGCCGAAAAACATTGCGAACAGTGCAAATCCGACAACAATTATGTCTTTAGGAGACAATTTCTTAGTTTCTAGTGTCTGTTCTTTCATTCTTGAACTCCTTCCTTTTCATTTTGGTAAATGATAAATAAAGATAAATGCTTTAGATTTTCCTCAGATATTTCGTAGTGGGCCGAAACTCATTGCAAAATCTAATACTATAATACCACTGTTTTTTTTTTAGAACAAATCATTTTTTTTCATTGCCCTATTAAAATTTTTAATATTTGTAATTTTCAAAATATTTTAGCTGTGATTTTTTTCTCAAAGTAGCTGTGATAAAACGTTGATAAAGCTTGCAAAATGGTGTAAAATCAAAGGGCAAGAACATTTTGCATAGAATTTGCATAGAATGCATAGAAAGTGAAGCAAATAAAAAATCAAAGGGATTGAAAACATAAAAAATTACGTGTTGTTTGCAAATATTTGAAAGGCGGGAATATATATGGATGACGGAAGACTGCGCGCCGTGATGAAGGCAGTAGAGCTTGGCAGCTTCAGCAAGGCTGCGGCGGAGATGGGATATACGCAATCCGCGATGACGCATCTTGTAAATAATTTGGAATCAGAGATAGGCTGTACGCTGTTAAATCGCAGCAGCCACGGAGTTCGATTTTCGGAAGAAGGAGAAATTCTCTTACCTTATATAAAAAATGTACTCAGCTCCTGCGACGCGCTCAGACATGAGGCCGCAGCTCTGAGCAGGACGCAAAGCAGGCAGCTGAGCATAGGCTGCTTTGCCAGCATCGCGCGTGCGGAGCTTCCGATTTTACTTCAGGAATTCAAGCAGGTCTGCCCTGATATAGAAATCGACGTCACCATCAGAGGCTGTGAGCTTCCGAAGATGCTTGAAAAGGGGAGCCTGCAGCTTGTACTTGTGGATGAGCAGCGCGCGGAAGGCTTTGAATGGATACCGCTTTTGCGTGCTCCGCTGGTGGCTGTTGTCCCGCCTTCATTCAACTGGGATGAGGAGACCATCTCGATTGAGAGACTTTTGGAAGAGACATTTTTGACAAGCCCGGAGCAATATGTAGAGAAGATCTTGCCGCCGGACGCAAAGCGCATTCAAGTCGAATCTCCGGATGACGCGACTATACTTTCGCTTGTAGCGGGAGGACTCGGCGTATCTGTACTCTCATCGCTTTCATTGGTCGGATATGAGGGTCGCGCGAGGGTGATTCCACTGACAGTGCCGGCCATTATAGATATAGGCATTGCACTTAAATCCCTCGAGTCTGCCTCTACCTCGGTGCGCCGTTTTGTGAAATTTTTGAAGGTGCACTATGGAGTATCTGAAAAATAGTGTGAAACCTGAATAATGCAGGGCAAAATCGTAAAATGCCAAAACAAAAATGCAAATAGCAAGTCAATAGGAGGTCAGAAATGCAAAATTTTATTAAAAACATAGAACATGAAAAAGTACAAAAACTCACAGATCTTATATCCGTGCAGCCGGGTCAGGTGGTAAGCAAGACGCTGGCTCAAAATGAGGCCGTCAGCGTGACGCTCTTTGCCTTTGATAAGGGTGAGGAGATAGCTACACATGATTCGACAGGCGATGCCATGGTCACAGTTTTGGAGGGCACAGGACGCTTTACAGTAGGCGGAAAGCCGCACATCGTGAAGGCCGGCGAGACGCTGATCATGCCCGCGACAGTTCCCCACGCAGTTTACGCGGAGGAAGCCTTCAAATGGGTGCTTGTCGTAGTATTTCCACGCGGATTTGAAATATAAGGCGGAATGGAGATTTTTATGAAATATTTAGAATGTAAAATACATGTGAGCCGGGCGGGTATTGAGCCTGTGCTTGCAATGCTTATGAATCACGGCATCACGGACGCGGTCGTGGACGATCCAAACGATATCGACGAGCTTTTGCAAAAGGAGCATGGCTACGAATGGGATTATATAGACGATGAGGTGCTGGCTTTAAAGGACGCGGAGCCTCTTATCACTTTTTATCTCGACGACAGCAAGGAGGGGCTTGCGCTTCTTGCGGACATTAGCTCAGATTGCGGAAACGGCGCCGTTTCCGCGGCAATAGGGGAACTCACCTGCGAGATGAGCGTCGTGGACGATGAGGACTGGAAGGACAAGTGGAAGGAATACTTCAAGCCTTCGAAAATCACAGGCAGCCTGGTGGTGAAGCCTTCCTGGGAGGAATACGTCGCAAAAGAGGGCGAAAAGGTGATAGAAATCGACCCGGGTCAGGCCTTTGGCACGGGCACGCATGAGACGACATCGCTTTGCATAAAGCTCATGGAAAAATATGGAGTGGAAGGCAAAAAAGTCCTCGATGTAGGCTGCGGCTCTGGAATTCTTTCCATAGCGGCAGGACTTTTGGGAGCGAGCGATGTACTTGGAATCGAGATAGACCCTGTGGCAGTGCCGATAGCACGCGAAAATGTGGCTCTAAACGGGCTATCTGATAGGGTCGCGGTGCGCCTCGGTGACCTCACAAAGGGCGTGGATTACAAGGCGGATGTGATAGTTGCGAATCTCATGGCCGACCTTGTGATGACACTTTCAAAGGACGCGGCGCGGCATCTTGAGAAGGGCGGGATATATATCAGCTCCGGCATCCTTGTCGAAAAGGAGGAGCTTGTCCGCCGTGCGATAGAAGAATGCGGCTTTGAAATCGCGGAAATCGCGGAGGACGGCGACTGGTGCGCAATCTGCGCGCGTATTGGGTGATCAACGGGAAAATCGTTGTAATAGGAAAGGTAAAATCGTGACGAAGCTGTTTGTGGAGCCTTCGCAGGTTCTGGGAAATACTATAGAAATTACGGATAAGGGCGATATAAGGCACATTATAAAGGTGCTGCGGCTCAGGAAGGGCGACGCTTTGCAGGTGTCGGACTCCGCTGTCTGGGAATATGATACAGAAATAGAAGAAATTTCCGAGGAGCTTGTAGTGCTCAAAATATGCGACAAGCAAAAATTCGCAAAGGAGCCCGCGCTTCAAATTACGCTCTTTCAGGGCATTCCAAAGGCCGGCAAGATGGAGCTTATCGTGCAAAAGAGCGTAGAACTGGGAGCTTATTGTGTGGTACCTGTATTTATGGAGCGCACCGTGGTTACAGACAAAGGAAATTTCGGCAAAAAAATTGAGCGCTGGCAAAAGGTGGCAGGTGAGGCCGCAAAGCAATGCAAGCGCGGCATAGTGCCAGAGGTGGGCTCGGCCATAGATTTCAAGAAAATGTGCGAGCGGCTCTCAGGCTTTGACCTCGTGCTTTTCCCATATGAAAATGAAGAAAATCGCAGCATAAAGGACTGCCTCAGAAGGATTGCGGACGAAAGGAGCCTTGCGGGTGGCGGAAACGGCGCAGCTTGCGGAAATGACGCAGTTTCCGCAAATGGCGCAGTTTCCGCAAAGACGGTAGCCATCATAATAGGGCCTGAGGGGGGCTTTTCCGATAAGGAAGCGGAGATTCTCAAGGGCATGGATGTATATTGCGTGAGCCTCGGAAAGACGATACTTCGCACGGAGACGGCGGGGCTTGCGGCGATTGCGATGACAATGTACGAGTTGGAATTGTAGGAGATATAGCAAAATAATGACAAATTTGAAGGACATGACGGCTGCGGAGCTTTCCGGCTTTCTTGAGACGCTCGGTGAAAAGAAATTCCGTGGCAAGCAGATATATCATCAAATGTATAATGGCGCGGCTTCCTTTGAGGAAATGTCGGATCTTCCTGCGGCTCTTCGGGAAAAGCTTTCGGGAATGGAAAAGATGGGCGAAATTTCCTTAAATTCCATGGAGATAGCGCGCGTACAGGCCTCGGCTACTGACGGGACGAGAAAGTATCTTTTTCGCCTGAATGACGGAAATAAGATTGAAAGCGTATTTATGAAATACAGCTATGGAAATTCTATATGCGTTTCGAGTCAGGCGGGCTGCAGGATGGGCTGCCGCTTTTGCGCGTCTACTATAGGCGGCCTCTGCAGAAATCTCACTCCGGGCGAGATTATAGATCAGATACTTTCCGTGCAGCGCGATACGGGCGAGCGGATAAATCATGTGGTGGTCATGGGGACGGGCGAGCCCTTCGACAATTACGAAAATCTTTCGGCCTTTATAAGGCTTGCAAATAGCAAGGACGGACTTGCTCTCGGGATGAGAAATATCACGGTCTCGACCTGCGGGCTGGTGCCGAGGATAAGGCAGTTTGCACAGGACTTTCCGCAGGTGAATCTGGCGGTGTCGCTGCACGCGCCGAATGATGAGATAAGAAGCTCAATGATGCCGGTAAACGACAGCTATGATATGAGCGTGCTGCTGCCTGCGTGCAGGGAGTATACCAAGGCTACAAACCGCCGCATTACCTTTGAATATGCGCTTGTAAGCGGCGTAAATGACTCTATGCAGAGGGCGGATGAGCTCGCGGGCGTGCTGCGCGGCATGCTTTGCCATGTAAATCTCATACCGCTCAATAAGGTCACAGAGAGCGGGCTTACGGGCTCTACGCGGCCCGAGGCGAAGAAATTCATGGAGCGCCTCGAAAAGCACGGGATACCGGCGACTATAAGGCGTGAGCTCGGAAGCGACATAGACGCGGCCTGCGGACAGCTGCGCCTCGGCAGGGAATAGACGGTAATACGGTAAAATCCCCATGCGTGTTGGAAATTCAAACGTTATGGGGATTTTTTGATTGGCTTTTTGCGTCACTTTTTGTGGCGCTATTTTTTTGAGAAAAAGATATAATTTTCCTCATTTTCTCCTTGGTAGTAAATGAATAATCGGTTTCTTTTTCAATATCTTTGGAACTGAGGTTTACACAAAATATTATACTTTTTAAAACTCACATGACCTTGAAGATTTGGGGCTACACCTGTCTTTGGCCTGGTGTTCCTCGCAGGAGACAGCTAAGCTCATCTCGCCGGTTTTGGGCTGCGACTTTGTCCACACGGATTTTGCGGGGCAAAATCCGTGCCAAAGGCTCGCAGCAGCCAAAACCCTGGCTCGAATCGCTTGCTGTCTTGCGCTGCTCGTCACAAGGGCCTGCAGACAGCTAACGCCCCAAATCTTCCTTACAATAAATAATTTGATAAAGTATACACTATCAATTTTATCAATACTTTTCGTATAAACTATTCTCAGTGTACTTTAGGCAACGTTTATTTACTAGATAAAAAACATGAAGACGCAATTTATTGGTTGAGTAAGGCTGCAAACGTTGAACACATTGATTTTCAAGTGATTTTAGGTACTATGTATGAGAATGGACAGGGTGTAGTGAGTAATTTCTATATGGCTACATATTGGTACAATCAGGCTACGAATCAAGGTGATTCCGAAGCTGAAAGCTTTTTAATTGAATTATATAAGCGGGGATATATTGTTCCTAGTACAATAATTGAATCTTCTGATGATACGCAAAAGTGCGAAATTTGCGGAATGGAACGTGAAAAGAGTATATTTAAAGATTGCCCTTGTTGTGGAGACAATCCTTCAAAGTGGGGGATTCCTTTTGCAATAACCAATGGGGAGACCGTCGGCTATATGGATGGGGCTATGAAGGGTTATGCTGAAGACCAGTTTAATTTAGGATGGTGTTATCAAAATGGCGAGGGCGGACTTCCACAAAACGATGAATATGCTGCGTTTTGGATGGGTAAGGCAGCTGCAAAAGGATATCCAGATGCACAGTTTACCTTCGGAATGTTTTTCAAAACTGGGTGTTATGTTCCACAGAATTATGAGATCGCTGTCTATTGGTTGGAGAAAGCAGCCGCGCAAGGTGATCATGATGCGTTAAATAGCTTGGGCATGTGTTACAGACAGGGAAAGGGTGTTGAATTTGATCTCGAACGTGCAATTGAGCTATTTGAAGAGTCCGCCGAACAAGATGATGTAAATGCTGAATTTAATCTTGGTATGATATATTTAGGGGTAGATGGGAATATCCAAGACTATAATAAAGCCTTTAAATGGTTAACGCGTGCCGCGAACAATGGTCATGCAGGGGCACAAAATGCGTTGGGTGTAATGTATTTGAAGGGGGTTGGAATCTCTCAGGATATCCATAAGGCCAAAATATGGATTGAGAAAGCAGCGTCAAATGGAGAGCCTGCTGCCGCACATATATTAAGGCAATATTTCTGAAAAATAATCAGTGACATCAAGGAACCTGCAGTTTATTTACAGGCTACGTAAAGAAACAAGTAGCTATAGAGGTGTATATTTCGATAAGAGAGAGCCACTCTCACGGACTTTTAGAGCCAGTCACCGTGAAGGTTAGAGCCACCTTCACGGTGACTGAGCCGCATTTAATTATGCTAGTAGCGGCGTTGAGCTGTTATCATAGACACAACTGAATATTTACATCAAGTTGATGGTTGCTGTACCCGGACATGTTGATTTATAGTTAAAATTGATCCGGGTTTAAGGATTAAAATTGATCCATCAGGATAGCTGCAAATACAGAAGCTGTCGATTGGATCCTCGCTGTGGATTTTGCATATGCAAAGCGCAACTGATTTTACCTTGGACAGTGTGGAGCTTTTGATTTGTGTGGCTCTTATAGCAGCGACAGTTCGCCTCATTTCGCGCATGCTGTCTGATAGTAATGATTAGTATTTTCGGTGTCAGAACCAGAAGATCATGTTCAATCCTTTCATGGCTATTGCACCTATATTATACTCGTTCCCATCTTTCGTCGAAGTACTATGAACCTTCCGCCGTTTTAACTAAAGGCATAGTACTTTAGCGGTAAAAAACGCAGCGCGTATTATTTTTTTAGGCAATCCGGATCGAGCAGAAAATCGTAAATGTTGATTGTAAGAATTCCATATTCGTCGTAATGTGGCTGAACGATGTCCTTGGTAATAATAATTTTCTTAAAGGAATCGTCAATCTTTCTAAAAGGTCTGATCTCCTGAGTACGCTTCGCTTCATCAGGCAGCGAATAAGCCGACTGAATATAATATCTGGCAGAACCCAGATTACAAACAAAGTCAACTTCAAGCTGCTTGCGAGTCACTTTCCCATCCTTGTCTTTTTCTGCAACAGGGATGACACCTACATCTACACTATAACCTCTCATACGAAGCTCGTTATAAATTACATTTTCCATAGAATGAGTCTGCGCAAACTGACGGAAGTTAATTCTTGCGTTACGAAGTCCGAGGTCAGAGAAATAATATTTCTTCGGAGTCTCAATGTAGGCTTTCCCTTTGATGTCATAACGCTGTGCAGATTCAATCAGGAACGAATCCTCAAAGCAATCCAGATATTTTTTTATGGTTGCAGAAGTGATTCTGGATTTCTTCACGGTCTTAAAGGTATTTCTCAGCTTCTCCGGATTGGTCAGAGAGCCGATAGCGGAGGAGAGGATGTTCAACAAATCTTCCAGCTCTCCAATGTTTTTTACACGATTTCTCTTGGTAATATCTCGAATATAAATCTCATTAAAGAGATTTTGCAATGCAACTGCCTTATCGTTTGCCCCTTCACGCAGGACAACCATAGGAATACCACCATACAACATATACTCGGAAAGCCCCATGTATTTGTCACCCTGATATACAGTCATAAACTCCGCAAAGCTCAAAGGGTACATATGAACCTCATCACCACGACCGGCAAACTCGGTAGCAATGTCTTTAGACAGGAGTTTGGCGTTACTTCCGGTCACGAATACATCCATGTTGTCTTTTCGCAGATAACCGTTCAGAACCGCTTCGAAGCAGTCCAGCATCTGAATCTCATCAAGCAGGAGATAATACATTCCATCGTCAACAACTTTGGAACGGATATATGCCATGAACTTTTCCGGGTCAACACCACGCTTTTCTTTTTCAATCCGAATCAGGCTTTCGCCAATCAGATAAAGGTCATCGGCGGAGTCAAAGGCGAAACGGATGATATGGTCTGCATCCACGCCGTTATCCAGCAGGTGATGATAAAAAAGATTGTTCAGCAAATAGGACTTACCGCATCTGCGAATACCGGTAATCACTTTAATCAAGCCATTGTTCTTTCTTCTTATCAGTTTATCCAAATAGAAATCTCTACGAATATCCATGTAACAAACCTCCTTGGAATAGATTTTTGCAACCTTTAACACTTTTCTATTCTATTATAAGCATGTGAACGCCGAAAATCAATATGCGCATCCTGTTCCGGAATAGATTTTTGCAACCTTTCGCACTTTTCTATTGCGAACTGTAAATGATACAATAAACATGTACAAAAGATATCAAATAAAAATGCCCAAAACGGACATAAATTTTTTATTGAAATTCCAAAGGCTAAAAGGATTCAAGGGCTATACGCTGTATATTTCGGTAAGAGAGAGCCAATCGCACGGACTTTTTAAATAAGTTCCTTATCCAAAAGGAAATCAATCACATTTTTTATCACCAGTATCACGCTTGATCAGAGCATCGTTTTTCTGAACGAATGGAATGCATCCCGTAATCATCGTGAAAAGATCTTTATCTCCTATGATTCAATCGACAAGGCCTGCCAATCAGGTGATATTGAGATTGCGGATATAATCATTATTTCGAAACGGTCTATTATCATGAGGGGCAGGATGACCAGCTGCTACAGACGGCACTGTTGGCTGCTGCGGCAAAGAGCAAATGGACGTACGAACAGATCATGGAGTTCATAAAAAGTGATCCGGAAGACAGGAATGAGGAATAGCAAAAATCCTACTCGCTACAGCGGCTGAACTGACGCGAGTAGAATTTTTTCTGGAAGTTCAGAATAAATAATAAAGCGTGCGATATTGACGCGGCTGTTGGCTGTGGTATAATATCATTACGGGAAAATGCAACTGTTTACACTTTCCCGAAGTAAGGAGTGTGAGACTATGGAACAAATCAGGAGAGACCTGTATCTGAACCGGCTGATAGAACGAAGAGAGAACGGAATGATAAAGGTCGTCACCGGTATCCGCCGATGCGGAAAATCATATCTTCTGTTTAAGCTTTATTATCAATATCTGATTGAATCCGGTGTGGAAGCATCCAGAATTATAACCATTCCGCTGGATGACGATGACTTCGAGGAGCTTCATGACAGTAAGAAACTGAGTGCCTACATCAAAGAACGCATTACGGACGACAATATGTGGTATGTATTTTTGGATGAGGTTCAGCTGTGCGGAAATTTCGAAGCGGTACTCAACGGATTGAACCGGCGGGATAATGTGGACATTTATGTTACCGGAAGCAATTCCAAATTTCTTTCATCGGATGTCCTTACAGAGTTTCGTGGGCGAGGAGACGAAGTGCATGTGTATCCGCTTTCCTTTTCTGAGTATGTTTCAGCGTACTCGGGTGATAAGTACGACGCATGGGTCGATTATTATACCTATGGCGGACTGCCGCAGATTCTCAGTAGGAAAACCGATGAGTTGAAGTCCGGATATCTGACCACTCTCTGTAAGGAGCTG
Organism: Anaerovoracaceae bacterium; assembly: GCA_963636105.1. Lineage (GTDB taxonomy): Bacteria > Bacillota > Clostridia > Peptostreptococcales > Anaerovoracaceae > CAVHIG01. The sequence goes on along the minus strand of CAVHIG010000005.1, from coordinate 31,020 downwards.
TATCTGAAGGATATTGAAAACCGCTATAATCTACGCGGAGACAATGCCATGTCTGCGCTGCTTAATATTCTGGCATCTGCGGTAGGGTCACTGACAAATCCGACAAAGCTTGCAAATACATTTAGCAGCAATGGTATGCCTGTCAGCGATAAGACGATTGGAACCTATATCGGCTACCTGCTGGATGCTTTTTTCATCAGCAAGGCAGAGCGGTACGATATCAAAGGCAAGCGGTACATTGCTTCACCGTATAAGTACTATTTCACAGATGTAGGGCTTCGTAATGCGCAGCTTAATTTCCGCCAGCAGGAAGAAAATCACATCATGGAAAACATTATCTACAATGAGCTTCTCATCAGAGGATTCAATGTAGATGTGGGTGTTGTGGAACACGCAGAAAAAAATGAAGAAGGTAAAGTTGTACGCAGGAGATTAGAGGTCGATTTTGTCTGCAATCTTGGCAGTCGCAGATACTATATTCAATCTGCATTTGCTATTCCTGACCAGGAAAAAATGGAACAGGAGCAAAATTCACTGGTTCGCATCGACGATTCTTTCAAAAAAATCATTGTGGTGAAGGACAGAATCAAGCTGTGGCGCAATGAAAAGGGTATAGTTATTATGGGCATCATGGATTTTCTGTTGAATCCGAATAGCCTTGATTTGTAAATTATAACTGTTGTCCATCAAATTAAACGCATCCCCATTTTTCAAATTAAATACTATCTTGATTTTTGCGCTGACTATTGCTAAAATATACTTATAAAACACACACGGAAAACGATAAGTATAATTTATAAGATGTGAAAAATGGTATAAAGGATGTGATTTTATGGCATTGGTAAGTGATGAACAGGTTATTAAGGTGCTTCGCCGGTATAATCCATGGTGGCGTAATCCGGTAGCAATCAAAGAAGAAAGCAAACCACAGAAAAGACTCGCCTATTATGAGGCAATGAGAATGATAACTCACAAGACTATAAGAAGATTTGCTGTTTTATCCGGTGCAAGGCGGGTCGGCAAAACAACTATCATGTATCAGATGATTGATGAGTTGCTTGATGAGGGAATAAATCCAAAGAATATTTTGTATGTATCATTTGATAATCCGATTTTAAAGCTTGTGAATGTCGAAAATGTATTGTCTATTTATGAATCTCTTTATCCGATTGAGGGAACCAGATATCTGTTTTTTGATGAGATACAGTACACGGAGCATTGGGAATTGTGGATGAAAGTCATCTATGACAGCAGAAAGGATGTTCGCCTTGCTGCAACCGGCTCTGCAAGTCCGATATTGGAAAAAGGCTCAACAGACAGCGGGACTGGAAGATGGAGTGTCCTTAAGATACCGACGATGTCGTTTTATGAGTACTGTAAATTTCTCCGCTTAGATGAACCGTTGCTGCCGGAACATCTAAAGCTTACAGAATTTGTGAAGATGAACAATGCAGAAATCGGTGATTTGATGGACAAATTTACTCCGTTGGAAAGTCACTTCAACCGCTATCTTTTGATTGGTGGCTTTCCTGAGCTCGTACTGTCCGATGATGATATGTATGCTCAGAGAATGCTTAGGGAAGATGTTGTAGATAAGGTTATCAAGCGAGATGTACTGACACTGTTTAATATTAGAAGTCCTCTTTTGATGGAAAAGCTCTTTTTATATTTGTGCATAAATTCCACGGAAATATTTAGTTCCGGAACAGCGGCAAAGGAGTTGGAAAACACATCGGTTGCTACATTAGACAGCTATATTGATGCACTGGAGATGTCGAATCTGATTTATGTTTCGAAACCGATGGATGTCGGAAGCAAGGGCTCCTTGAAGGGAAAACCGAAAATCTATATTGCCGATGCGGCAATAAGAAATGCCGTACTGATGACAGATGATGTCTTGTCAGACGAAAAAGAGCTCGGTGTCATGGTTGAAACAACGGTATACAAGCATCTTGTTTCGTTCTATCAAGGGACAACGGCCGGGCTTGGTTATTTCAGAAAAATCAGAGACAACCAGAAAGAAGTAGATGTTGTAATAGAATCTCCTAGGGAGAAGATATTGTGCGAGGTCAAATATCGTGGAAACTCACATATTCCGGCTTCAGATGCTATCGTAGAGCTTTGTAAGGACAAAAATTCAAAAGTTACAAGTGCATTTCTGATTACCAAACGCCTAGATGATTTTGGAATTGTAAGGCATGAGACAGAAGTTCCGATAATGAGAGTTCCTGCGATTGCTTTTTTATATCTGCTCGGAAAATTAGAAGCCGACGGTCAGAATGGCAAAATATAGTGAAACGGTATTTACTATTTTTGCTAAAATACCTTGCGACAAATGAAAATTTAATGTATAATTTAAGAACTACTAGAAAAACCAGCCGCCTGGATGCGGCGAAAAATGAACAAGGGAGGCGGTCACAATGGTGAAATTATTGATCGGACATAAGGGAAGCGGAAAGACAAAGAGCATGGTCGACCTTGCAAACGAAAGTCTTGCAACAAAGAGCGGCAGCATTATTTTTATAAATAAGGACAAGAGGCTCATGTATGATTTGAAATATCAAATCAGAAACGTATGCATGCAGGATTATGAGCACATCACAAACTGCGATGAGTATATCGGCTTTATCTACGGAATCATCAGCTCTGATCACGATATAAGCATGATATTTATCGACAGCATATTGAAGCACGCTGATTTCAAGCTTTCAGATCTGCCGGAATTTATCGGAAGACTGAAGAAGATTTCCGAGCTCTACGGACCGGAGTTTGTAGTGAGCGTAAGTGCCGACAAGGAAGAGATGATTGGCGTAGACTTTACCGACGTCGAGATTTTAAACTAAATCGGATAGAGATGACAGGCGGTGAGGAATCACCGCTTTTTCTTTGCGCCTTTGCGGGGGCGCATTTATAAACTGCATTCGGGTTTTGCAGCTAGCCGGAGAATTGCAAAATCAAGTATATATAAAAAGGAAAGCTTACAAATATGGATATTGAGACAATCAGCTTACAAAATATAGAAAATATATTCGAGGAAAGGAAACCGGGCGCGGTGGGCTTTCACAGGAATTATTCCGTGCTCATGCCTCTTGTACGGACAGATGAGGGGCTGTGCCTCTTGTATGAGGTGCGCGCGGAGGGGCTCAAGCGTCAGCCGGGTGAGATTTGCTTTCCGGGTGGTCATGTCGAGGCTGCGGAAACTTTCGAGGAATGTGCGCTGCGTGAGACCGTCGAGGAGCTTGGGGTGAGCTACGACGATATCCGCGTAATAGCGCAGGCAGATACGCTCTACACATACAGCAATTCTAATATGTACTGTTTTTTGGCAGAGCTGGATGCTGCCGCGGTAGAGCGCATTATTTCTGAGAAGCTTTATAGCAAGGAAGAAGTCAAGGAGCTTTTTTTGCTGCCGCTTTCTTTTTTGCTTGAAAATGAGCCGCTTGTCTATAAGACTGACATCACGCCCGTCATACCGGAGGATTTTCCCTATGATTTGATAAATTCGCCAAACGGATACAAGTGGCGGCACGGCTCAAGCGAGGTGCCCATCTATAAATACAAAGACTATATTTTGTGGGGGCTCACCGCCAGAATTACATTGAATTTCACAAAGATACTGCGTGGAGAAAAATAGGCTGCGCGTTTGAAAAAGCACTTTAAATATACACGCGCGTAGTTTATAATAAAAAATAGGACAGAATAAGATGAAAATCAGATAGATTCGGAGGATAATGGGATTGAAAAGGAAATTTTTGGCACTTACTCTCTCAATGCTGCTTGTGTGCTCGCTTGCGGCTTGCGGAGAAAAGGAAGAGGACAGCGAGACGGGTTCTTTTGAACCTACTATGGCTGTGATGCTTGTAATGAATGAAAAAGGCCCGGGGGATCACGCATACAATGACAAGTGCTGGAGCGGCTGCGAAAAGGCCAAGGAAGAGCTCTTTGTAGATGTGGATTATGTGGTAGCGGCAGACGCGGACAGCTACAAGGCGGCTATAGATGAGGCGGTAAACAGCGAGGTGGATCTTGTAATATGCGCGGATTCCGCGATGGCGGCGAGCCTCAAGGAAGCGACCGAGGAATATCCTATGCAGGCCTTTGCTATAGTAGACGCGTCCGATATAGGCACAAATGTAGTAGGTATGACCTTCAATGCGGAAGAAGGCTCATTCCTTGCGGGCATAGTGGCAGGTATGATGAACGAAAGCGGCATAGTCTCCTACATAGGCGGAGTTCCCTCAGAGGCGCAATATAAGTACCAGTACGGCTTTCAGGCGGGAGTAGCCACTGCAAGCTCAGATACGCAGATGGCTACAGGCTGGGTAGAATCCTACAGCGATACGGATACGGCGAAAAAGATAGCCGTAGCACACGGAACTCTCGGTTCTGACATTGTATATCAATCAGCCGGAAATGCCGGTGAGGGCATAGTAGAGGCCGGTGATGAGCGCGGTTTTTACGTAATAGGTACGGGTCATGATCAATCCTATCTTGCGGAGGACGCGGTTCTCTGCTCGGTAGAAAAATGCGCGGATGTCGCGGTATACGATGTAATAAATAGCTATATCACGGGTGAATTTTACGAAAGAGGAGACGTGACCTACTCGCTCGCAAACGGCGGCGTCGCCATCTCAGACCCTGCGGGGCACATACCTGAGGAAGTGTCCAAAGTCGTGGAAGAATACAAAGAAAAAATAGCAAGTGGCAGTCTTGAGGTGCCATATAATTGGTCGACCTGGAATACTTATACAAAATCACTTGAAAATGATGGCAGCAGCTCAAATGAGGCAGACGTAAGCGGCTCAGCTGATAAAAATGCGGCCGGCAGTGATTCGGGAGCAGGCAGTGCGGATAATTCGGAGGAAAGCGCGAAATAAATGAGTTTTTTACCGGTTTCTAAAAAGGATATGGAAGAAAGAGGATGGCAGCAGGCAGACTTTGTCCTTGTGACAGGTGATGCCTATGTGGACCATCCTTCTTTTGGTAGTGCGATTATTTCCAGAGTGCTTGAAAGCAGAGGCTACAAGGTGGCGATTCTTGCGCAGCCCGACTGGAAAAACGCGGAAGATTTCAAGCGCTTTGGCAGGCCAAGGCTTGGATTTTTGATAAACAGCGGAAATGTCGATTCGATGGTGAATCATTTTTCGGTTTTTAAGCATAGGCGGCGTGACGACAATTATTCTCCGGGCGGCATCGCGGGAAAGCGGCCCGACAGGGCGGTCATCGTATATGCAAGCCGCGCGCGGGAGGCATATAAGGATGCGCCTATCATAATCGGAGGACTTGAGGCGAGCCTTCGAAGACTCGGACATTACGATTATTGGGATGACAAGGTGAGACGTTCGATTTTGCTTGACAGCAGAGCGGATCTTTTGATATATGGTATGGGCGAGAGAGCCGTAGTGGAAATTGCGGAGGCTCTCGATTCGGGGATTGATGTCCGCGATATCACGTGGATTCCGGGCACCTGCTACGCGGAGAAGGTCAAGGCAAAGGCCTTGCAGGGTATAGACCTGCTCGCGGAGCTTGAAAATGACAAGAATACGGTAATATTGCCGGCATTCGAAGAAATTTCGGCGCCGAAAAACGGCGATGAGAAGGCTCTGCGCAGAAGCAAGGACAAGTATTGCGAAAGCTTTGCGTTGCAATACAGAAATAACGATTCCATCATAGGAAAGCGCCTCGCCGAGCCGTATGAAAATGGCATATTTGTCATACAAAATGTACCGCAGCCGCCGCTTGAAAGAGAGGAGCTTGACGATGTATATGAGCTTCCGTATATGGGTACTTATCATCCTATGTATGAGGAGCAGGGCGGAGTACCGGCCATAAGAGAAGTCGAATTCAGCATTATAAGCAGCCGCGGCTGCTTTGGCGGATGCAGCTTTTGCGCGCTTACCTTCCATCAGGGGAGGGCGCTGCGCTCGAGAAGCAAAGAATCCATAATAAATGAAGCAAAGAAGCTTACATCAAAGAAAAATTTCAAGGGATATATACATGATATAGGCGGTCCTACGGCAAACTTCCGTCTGCCTGCCTGTGAAAAGCAGCTCAAGGCGGGTGTATGCAGGGATAAGGACTGTCTCTACCCGGGACCATGCAAAAATATGAAGGTGGATCACAGCGAGTACCTCGATGTGCTGCGTAGTGTGAGAGAGCTTCCGGGCATAAAGAAGGTATTTATACGCTCGGGCATACGCTTTGATTATGTGATGGCAGATAAGAATGACGATTTTTTATATGAGCTTTGCAAATATCATGTGAGCGGGACTTTGAAGGTGGCGCCTGAGCACATATCAAATGAGGTGCTTGCCGCGATGAGAAAGCCTGAAAAGGCGGTATTTATGGCCTTTGCGGAGAAGTATAAGAAAATAAATGAAAGGCTTGGACTCAAGCAATATCTTATACCTTATCTCATATCCTCGCATCCCGGGAGCACGCTTTCGGATGCGGTGGAGCTTGCGATATTTTTAAAGGATTATGGCTTTGTGCCGGATCAGGTGCAGGATTTTTATCCGACTCCCGGGACTTTGTCTACCTGTATGTATTATACAGAAAAGGATCCTTTTACAATGAATGATATATATGTGCCAAAGACGCATGAGGAAAAAAAGATGCAGAGGGCGCTTATACATTTTAATAAGAAGGAAAATCGCGAGACTGTGAAGAAGGCGCTTGCAAAGGCAGGGAGAGAGGATTTGATTCCTGTGCTTTTAGGAGGCGGCAGATATGGCTCTGGCGGAAAGCGCGGCGACCGAGATCAAATGAGGCCGGCTGAAAAAAGTGGCAAGAGGAATAACCCGGGCAAGGGCGCGCAGGGTAGAGAGCACAGCGACAGGAGGAGACGATGAGCTTGCTAAAAGAGCTTTCAATGCTCATGGAGGAGAGCAAAGCTGAATACGAAAATGCGGCCTGCGGGCAGCTTCAAGCCGTTGAAATACAAGAAAAGGATCGCAGAAGCTTTCAAGGGATGCCTGACTGGGAAAACCTGATAGTAAAAAGCGACAATCTCTCCTTTATGAAATATCTGATAAAAGAAAAGGATATGGCAGGGAAAATAAATCTCATTTATATAGATCCGCCATTTTTTTCCAAGGCAAGCTACGACGGCGTCGTAAAGCTGAAGTCGCCTGAAAGCGGCAAAAATGTAAATGTAAAGCTCACTGCCTATGATGATATCTGGGAGAAGGGACTTTATGAATATCTCAAGATGCTTGCAAGCCGCTTCTATGCGATGAAGGAGCTGCTGACAGATGACGGCTGCTTTTGGATACATCTTGATTGGCATGTGGTGCACTATGTCAAGATTATCCTGGATGAGATTTTCGGAGAAAAGAATTTTGTAAATGAAATCGTCTGGAATTATAAGTCAGGCGGCACGAGCAAGAGGCATTTTTCAAGAAAGCACGACACACTGCTTTTTTACAGCAAAACCCCAAAATACTATTTCAAGCCTCAAAAGGAAAAATCATACAATCGAGATTTGAAACCCTACCGTTTCAAGGGCGTCAAGGAATACCGCGATGAAACGGGCTGGTATACAATGGTAAATATGAAGGATGTCTGGAGCATAGACATGGTAGGCAGGACCTCTGCAGAGCGCACGGGATATGCCACACAAAAGCCCGAGGCATTGCTTATGAGAATAGTGGAGAGCTGCTGCCCAAAGGACGGTATATGCGCAGACTTTTTCGGAGGCTCAGCTACACTCTCCGCGGTTGCAGAAAAGACCGAAAGATCCTGGATTTGCTGTGATGCTGGAGGCTATGCCGTCGCAAACGCACAAAAGAGAATGAGCGGGATAGGCGCTTCCTTTGCGGTATTGGAGGAAGAAAGCACGGAAAAAGCCTTTGAGATAGAGATATCATCCAAAATCGAGCCCATAGAGTTTTCAGACAAGAAGATGCTCACAGTCAGCATTGCTTCTTACAAGCGGGATTTTGAGGGCTTGCTTTCCACTGCAAAGGACGAGCAGACAGTCAAAAGCATAGCGGAGAAGGATCCGCTGTCTCTTATAGATTATTGGAGTGTGGATACAGACTACGACGGAAAGACGCATAGGCCGCAGCATACGCTTTCTCGCGGAAACGGCGCAGTTTCCGCGGTATGCCAATGCATAGGGACATCTTTTGGGAAGGTGAGCGTGCGAGTGGTGGATGTATTCGGTAACAGCAGGTGTTTGGAGCTTAGAATTTAGAGTTTGGAGATTTGGAGGAGAAAAAATGTTGAAAGAAATCAAAAATGGCACTTTGTTTTTTGACGGTTGCGACACTACGGCGCTTGCAAAGAAGTATGGCACACCGCTTTATGTAATGTCAGAGACGGAGATACGCGGACGCTTTGCGGAGCTTAGAGAGTGCTTTACGGAGAAGTATGACAAGGTCAGAGTCGCTTATGCCGCAAAGGCCTTCTTCCCGCTTGCAATGGCAAGGCTTGTAAAGGATGAGAATATGTGCGTGGACGTCGTATCGGGCGGCGAGCTCTACACGGCCATAAAGGCAGGCTTTCCGGCAGAGAGAATAGAATTCAACGGCAACAACAAGAGCAACGCGGAGCTTGAAATGGCTGTGGATTACGGCATTGGAAGAATTATAGTGGATGGCCTCCATGAGGTGTCGCGCATAGAAAAAATTTGCAAGGAAAAGGGAAAAAAGGCAAAAATTCTCTTCAGAGTGACACCGGGCGTGGACTGCCATTCGCACGACTATCTCGTGACGGCAAAGACGGACAGCAAGTTTGGAATTCCAATGGATGAGGACGTAATCTATCCGCAGATAAAGGCAGCTATGGATTCTCCTTATGTGGAGCTTTTGGGCTTCCACTTCCATGTGGGTTCACAGATATTTGAAAATACGTATCATTTGCTCGCCTTAGACGTGGTGCTTTCTCTTGTGGAAACTGCCAGGGACAAGCTCGGTTTTGAGACTCGCGAGATAAATTTCGGCGGCGGCTTCGGCGCTACATATATAGATGAAGAGAGGAAGGAATATGGATATTTCCTCGAGCCTATGATGAAAAGGGTATACGAATTTTTCGACGGCAAGGGCATGGCCAGACCTTCTGTTGTAATTGAGCCGGGCAGAAGCATTGTCGCGGAGGCCGGAATTTCGCTCTATACAGTGGGAGAGATAAAGGAAGTAAAGGATGTAAGAAAATATGTCTCCGTGGACGGCGGAATGACCGACAACATAAGACCTGCGCTCTATGGCGCGGAGTATACCGCAGTTGCCGCAAATAAGGCCGCGGAGGATAAAAGCGAGCTTGTGACTATTTGCGGAAAGTGCTGCGAATCCGGAGACATACTCATAACTGATATAAAGATGCCGGCGCTTGAGGCTGGAGACACTATAGCGATGTTTTCTACAGGTGCTTACGGATATACGATGGCAAGCAATTACAACAAGAATCCGCTTTCGGCCGTTGTCATGACAGCAGACGGCGCGGACAGGCTTGTCGTAAAGAGACAGAGCTATGAGGATATGATTGCCATGGAGCTGTAGTTTATGAATTTACGGATTCTGTGGAGCTGAAATGTTTTCAAATACTTGCAGAATCCAACTGAATTATATTCTTGTAACTTGTAATAAGTGAGGAAAAAATGGAAAATATACTTGGGATAATAGGCGGGATGGGGCCTATGGCTACAGACCTTTTTTATAAGATGCTTATCGAAAATACGGAGGCGAGCTGCGATCAGGAGCATATAAATGTCATAATTTTGGGACATGCTACCATGCCTGACAGGACGGGCGCCATACTTTCAGGGGATGAGGCTCAGATAAAGGATGTATATGAAAAAATGCTGGCCGACGCGAAATTCCTTGAAAATAGCGGCTGCAAGGCCATCGCCGTTACCTGCAATACCGCTCACTACTTTGTAAATATGGTAGAAAAGGATATAAAAATTCCTGTAATACACATGATAAGGGAGACTGCAAGGGAAGCAGCCAGGCTCTATCCGGGCGGAAAAATAGGAATTTTGGCGACGGATGGTACGGTGCAGACAGGGCTTTACCAGGATGCGCTCAAGGCCGAGGGAGCAGAGCCTTATGTGCTGAGCGCGGAAAATCAAAAATTGGTAATGCATGAAATATATGACTGCGTAAAGAGCGGAAAGCCGGCAGATATGGAGAGCTGGGCGAAGATAGACGCCGAGCTTTGTGAGGCTGGCTGCAAGGCCGCGCTGCTTGCTTGTACGGAGCTTCCGATTATAAAGGCAAATGAAAACCTGTCGGATTTCTACATAGATCCTATGAAGATTATGGCTCTCAAGGCTATAGAATTCATGGGTAAGAAAATTGCAAATTCATAGACCGGAAAATGCTGCCTGGGCAGGAAAATGACATGTGGCCAAAGAGAAAGCAATTGTAAAGGAGTAGCGAGCATATATGAAAAAGATAGGCATCGTATACAAAAATAGGAAAAATACGAAGGCCATCGCTTGGCTGAAAGAGATGGTAAAAAGGGTTTTCGCGGATTATGTGACAGTGGACAATTATTATATAAATGAGCTGGCTGACGGTGAGATGATCGAAGCCGACGCCTTTATAGTAAATGGCAAGGAGCTGCTGCCAAGGCTCAGAAACCACACATCCACGCTGAAGAACGTAACGGTTATGACTCGAAGCATAAGACGTGAGCTACTGGCTGACATAATGCGGATACCTGCCGATTCGGACGTGCTCATAGTAAATGACACATTTCGCAGCGCCGAGGAGATGCAGCTGATGTTCTACGACCTTGGTATAAGCCACTTCAACCTCATCCCTTATGATAAGGAAAAGGAAAAGACCGGCATATACAGGAGCATACATTATGCGATCACGCCAAACGAGCCAAGGACTGTGCCTATGTATATCGAAAATGTCATAAATACCGGCTTTCGTGAAATCGGCTTTGATACCATGGTTCAGGTGATGAGCATACTTAGGCTCAATAACGAGGAGGTTACATATAATCTGATAAAGTACATAAGCGGCATCGTTGAACCTATGCAGGGCTATAGAAGCAGCTATTTTGACGGCGTTTTGAAGGACAAGATGCTCAATGAATATGTATATGATTCAGCGGCGGCCATATTTGTAGCTGATGTCGAGGGGAGAATCGTATATTCAAACCGTCGAGCAGAAGGGATGCTGGGCATAGAGGCCGGGGAATATCTTTCAGATGAGGCGCTTTCGCTTTCCGCGGATTTTCTCGACATTCTCAGAAGCGAAAATGAGGCCTTCAAGCAGCTTATCACCATAGATGATATGAATTATATCGTAGATAAGGTAAATATCACCATAGGCGAGCAGCGCATGGGCTATTTTATCACCTTGCAGGATGAGACGGTCTTAAAAGATATAGAAATCTCCTTCAATAAGAATCTCAGGGAAAAGGGCCTGTACGCAAAGCATAATTTTGGCGATATATGTCATGTCTCAGGCAGTATGGAAGGAAAGATAGAAAAGGCAAAGAAAGCGGCAAGCACGGAATATACAATATTGATAGGCGGCGAGAGCGGTACCGGAAAGGAGCTCTTTGCCCAGGCGATACACAACTTCTCAAACAGGAAGAACATGCCTTTTATCGGCGTAAACTGCGCGGCTATCTCCGAATCGCTTTTGGAATCGGAGCTTTTCGGTTACGAGGAGGGCGCTTTTACGGGTGCCCGCAAGAAAGGAAAGCTCGGATATTTTGAGCAGGCAAATAAGGGCACTATATTTCTTGATGAAATAGGAGATATTTCACCGAGACTGCAGCTTGGACTTCTCAGAGTGCTTCAGGAAAAGCAGATAATGAAAATCGGAAGCGACCGTGTGGTGGATGTAGATGTGCGCATTATAGCAGCGACAAATAAGAATCTTCCGCAGGCTGTGGAAAATGGGACTTTCAGGCGTGATCTATATTACAGATTGAATGCTATAGAAATTGATTTGCCGCCGCTTCGCAAGAGAAGAGAGGATATCATACCGCTTTTCAAGAATTTTATGGGCAAGGATTACTCAAAGCTGAGCAATGCGGATAGAGAGGCTGTATTTTCATACGACTGGCCGGGAAATGTCAGAGAGCTTGAAAATTGCGCGCTCTATTACAAGACAATGGGAGAGCTTCCGCGAAAACTACTTGGACAGGAAATCGAAGAGAGCCTTGACAAAAAAACAGACAAGTCAGATAGCATAAGCCACAGAGTATTGCGTCTCATAAATGAAAAGAATGAAATAGGTCATGGCCTGGGTCGAACGGCAATTTTGCAGCTTTTGCAAAAGGATGGAGTGCGCATAAGTGACGCCGCGCTTCGAAAACTTCTTTCTGAGCTGGAAGAAAGCGGCCTTGTTGAGATTGGCAAGGGCAGACAGGGCACTTCGATAACTTCCGAAGGGCGCAGGACCTTGTATGAAGAAAACGGGATTAAATGAGTTTAAATGGGATTGAACACACAAAAGCAACACATTTACCCCTTCTTTAAAATCTAAGCTTAATAATTTTTTCACATAAAAAAGCCGAATTTTCGGCTTTTTTGTACAATTTTGCGCATTTTGGGGAATATATAAGTTAAAAATGAAATTGTAAAAAAAACGGCACAATAATTGCTCTCTATCTATGCATATGAAATTAATGTGATTATTATCATAAATAGAAAGAGGATTATTATGGGACTTCCTAAGGATTGTGAACTAGAGCTACACGAAAAATGGAAAAAGGGCAAAAAAAATCTTATCACTGATGTACCCGGTGTAAAGGTAGGACATACTACTATTCATGACGGCGAGGTAAATACAGGTGTGACGGCTGTGCTTCCTCATGAGGGAAACATATTCAAAGATAAGGTCATGGCAGCTCACGCAGTGATAAATGGCTTTGGAAAAAGCGCGGGTCTTGTTCAGCTTGAGGAGCTGGGCACTATAGAGACTCCTATCATAATGACAAATACACTGAGCGTAGGTACGGCACTCACCGCACTGACAAAGTATATGCTCAAGCAAAATGAGGATATAGGCGTGACTACAGGTACTGTAAATTGCCTTGTCACGGAGTGCAATGACGGCAGGCTGAATGACATCCGCGGACTTCATGTCAAAGAGGAGCACGTAATCTCAGCGATAGAAAATGCCTCAGAGGACTTTGAGGAGGGCGCTGTGGGCTCCGGCTCCGGTATGTGCTGTCTCGGCTTCAAGGGCGGTATAGGTTCTGCGTCGAGAATCGTGCCTTTAGATGGCAAGGATTATACGATCGGTTCAATAGTAATGTCGAATTTCGGCGCCTACGGCAACCTGATGGTGGGCGGAGACAGGCTCGGAGCGCGGATAAAAACGCAGTTTCCGCAGAAAAAAGACGAGGGCTCGATCATCATGCTCATCGCGACTGACATTCCTCTAAGTGAAAGACAGCTGAAGCGTGTATCAAAGCGAGCTATGATATCACTTGGGCGGGTAGGCTCATTTTGCGGCAATGGCAGCGGAGACATTGCAATAGCCTTCACTACCGCAAACAGATGCAGCCATTATAGCGAAAAATCCATTCTGCCTATGCAGATGCTTTATGACGAAAAGATAGATGATGTCTTTGAGGCGGCCGTGGAGGCTGTAGAGGAGGCAATCATAAGCTCCCTTTACCATGCGGAGACAGTAAAAGGCGTGCGCGGAAATGTGTGCAAGGGCCTTAGAGAATTTCTGTGACAATTTCCATCTTACCCCAAAATGCAGTCAACCGGTTTAGGCTTGTTGGCTGCATTTTTGAGGTTTTCCTAGGATATATTTGAAAATGCATCCAAATATGGGAATTTTAGTAGAAAGCAAAAGATGTATAAATAGCATATATAATCATATATAACAGTGTAGAGACAAGGAAAGAAGTGGTACAGGCAGTATGAAGACGAAAGAGAAGCTTTTGGAAAAACTTTCCGCACTTGATGGAAAAATTGGTTTTTATTACAAGAATCTTGTGAGCGGCGAGGTCATAGAATATAATGCGGATGAGGGCTTTCGACCGGCGAGCGTGGTGAAATTTCCGATGTTTGCGGAGATTTGTCGCAGGGCATATGACGGGAGGATAAGTCTGAGCGATGTTGTGCGCGTGTATGATGACGAGAAGGTTCCGGGCTGCGGCGCGCTCAGGTCATTTCCGGGAGATATGGATGTGGATATTGAGACGCTGTGCAAGCTGATGATTACGATAAGCGACAATACTGCCACAAATGTGCTCATACGCTACTTTGGAGCGGAGAGTCTGACGGCGGGCTTTCGCGAGATGGGACTTGCCATAAGCAGTGTAAATCGCCGCCTGTATGACTATGAGCTCGAGAGCCGCGGCATACAAAACGTATTGACGCCGCGTGAAATGGGCGTGCTTTTGGAGCAGATATATCGTGATGAGTTTGTGGACAAGGCGACCTCGGAATACATAAAATCCGTCATGCTCGAGCAGCAGATCGAACACAAGCTGGAGATGCTGCCTACGGACATAAGGGTGGCGCACAAGACCGGAGAAGAGGACAATACCACAAATGAGGTCGCGATTGTGTATAGCGAGCTGCCGTATATCTTCAGTTTCTTTTCAAACGACGCGGATGTACATAAATGCAACGACTTCATAAGAAATGCAACTTTTGAACTGCTGTGTGGCTGCGACTAAAAGGAGATGAGACGCAATGTATGACTTAATAATAAAAAATTGCCGCATAATCGACGGTACAAATGTCCCTTGGTACAGGGGAGATGTGGCTGTGAAGGATGGCCGCATAGCAAAGATAGGAAAGCTTTCCGCGGAGGAGGCTATAGAGCTTGTGGATGCTCATGACAAATATCTTGCGCCGGGCTTTATAGACATTCACTCGCATACCGATTGCACAATACTTGACTACAGCCAAAACGAGAGCAGAATTTTGCAAGGCGTCACCACGGAGCTTGGCGGAAACTGCGGAATGTCGCCGTTTCCGGTAAATCCCGCACGCATAGCGGAGCTCAAGGATTATCTTCGCGAGACCTGGGAGGAGGAGCCTTTTACATGGACTAGGCTCTCAGAGTATAGCAAGGTTTTGGAGGAGCGAGGCATAAGCACAAATCTCTGCCCCGCGGTAGGACATGGTACGATAAGACTTGCGGTGATGGGCTATGATGCCGGAGTGCCGGACAAGACTCAGATGGAAGAGATGAAGAAGCTCCTGCGCGAAAGCCTTGATGACGGAGCCTTTGCGCTTACATCAGGACTCATATATCCACCGGGCTCCTTTGCGCAGATTGACGAAATGGCAGAGCTTGTGGCGGAATTGAAGCCTTATGGCGCATTCTATGCTACTCATATGAGAAACGAAGGCTTTCATATCGAGGAGGCTGTCGCGGAAGCCCTTGAAGTATGCAGGAGGACAGGCGTGCCGCTTGAAATTTCGCATTTTAAGGTTACAAGAAAGCAGAAATGGCATACCGCGTGCCGCGAGACTGTCGCTATGATAGAGAAAGCGCGCAGGGAGGAAGGCCTCGAAGTTACCGCGGACCAATACCCTTACAGAGCCTCGGCGACCGGACTCGACAGCAACGTGCCCGAATGGGGCTTTGAAGGCGGAATCGATAAGCTCATGGAAAGGCTGGAAGACCCGGTGACCAGAGAAAAGCTGATGCAGGAATGCGAGGAAGGGCATAAGGACAGATGGGGAGACCTGTATGTATCATATGTGGAGAGCGAGAAAAATGCCTGGGTCGTAGGAAAATCCATTGCGGAAATTGCCAAGGCTCGCGGAGTGAGCGCGGTGCAGGCTTGCTTTGACCTGATTATGGAGGAGCGCGGCAAGGTAAATGAGATAAATTATGGAATGTGCGAGGAGGACATCGAGTACATCATGAAAAATGATTTTATGATGATAGGCTCGGATGGAAATGCTTTCAGCCTCAATTGCCCGGGACGCCCGCATCCGAGAAACTTTGCGGCGTTTCCGAGATTGATAGCATATTATTGTCGCGAGAGGAAGCTCTTTTCGCTGGAAACGGCCATAAGCAGGATGAGCGGAAAGCCGGCTGCAAAGCTGGGGCTTCAGGACAGGGGCCTAATAAAAGAAGGCTTCTTTGCGGATCTTGTGCTTTTTGATTTTGATGAGATTGAGGATACGCCTTCCTTTAGCGAGCCTTGTGTGGCCTGCAAGGGCATTGAGAGGGTGTATGTAAATGGTGTGCTTACGGCTGAGAACGGGAAGCATACGGGCGCAAAGGCAGGTAAGGTGCTTCGCAAGAGATAGCGGACAGCTATTTCAAGTATAGAAAGGAGAAAAAAGAATGAAGGTATACATTAGTGTGGATATCGAAGGTGTGACAGGTACTACAAATTGGAACGAGACGGAGCTCGGGCATCATGAGCATACGAGGGCGGTGCAGCAGATGCAGGCGGAGGCTGTGGCCGCGTGCAAGGGCGCTGTAAAGGCAGGCGCGACTGAGATTTGGCTCAAGGATTCTCACGATTCAGGAAGAAATCTTTGGTTTACAGATCTTCCAAAAGAAGTAAAGCTTGTACGCAGCTGGCTTTCATCGCCTTATTCAATGGTTGCCGGTATAGATGAGAGCTTCGATGCATGCGCGTTTATAGGTTATCATTCGCCGGGCGGAGTGGATGGAAATCCGCTTGCTCATACTATGTCAAATACACATATCACATATTTTAAGCTGAATGGCAAGATTATGTCTGAGCTTGATATGCATTCTCTGGCATGCGCAAGATATGGAGTGCCTGCTGTATTGGTAAGCGGAGATCAGATGCTCTGCGATTTGGCTGTAGAAAACATTCCGGGTATCGCAACAGTGCCTACGAAGATCGGCATCGGAGAGGGCACTGTAAATAATAACCCTGCAGAGGTTTGCAAGGCTATTGAGGAGCAGATGTGCAAGGTGCTTACGGAAAAGAGGGTAAAGCCTCTTGAAGAGCCGAAGGAGCTTGTGCTTGACATCCGCTTCAATGAGCATTTTGAGGCAAAGAGAGCAAGCTATTACAAAGGCGCTGAGCAGCTCGATGCGCATACTGTAAGATATAAGGCTGAGAACATTCATGATATGCTGTGCGCTATTATGTTTATGAGGTAGGCGGAGGCTCGGGACTTAGGCTTTCTTAAAATTCTCCGACAAGGGCAAGAAGACCTGTCGCTTCTAAAAGAATTCCGGTCTTTATAGCCTCTTCGTCCGGTAAAAAGCGCGCATTGTGCAGCGGATAAGGCTCCTCTGGAATCTCACCCTGAAGCTCGAGCAGCAGATCAGGATTATAGACTCCAAGGTCAAAATATGCGCCGCGTGCTGCATTTGAAAAGTATGCGAAATCATCCGCGCCCATGCGTGCTATCTCTTCGATGATCACATTCTCCTCGCCGAGGCATTTGATTGCGGCCTTTTCCAAAACCTCAACGGTCTTTTTGTCGTTTGCAAGTACGGGATAGCTGCCGCCAAAGTCTACCTTTGCATGGCCGCCGTATACAGCCGCCGTATTTTCTGCCACTCTTGTAATGAGATTTTTTACTATGTCTATAGTCTTCTCGTCAAGAGTCCTGATCGTGCCATGCATTTTGACTTCAGATGGTATGATATTTGCGGCTGTTCCGCCATGTATCTCGCCTATAGTGATGACAACCGGCTCTGTAGCGGATATCATTCTGCTGACTATCGACTGAATCGATATCACTATCTGGGAGGCTATCAAAACTGTGTCGTTTCCGCCTTCCGGATATGCGCCGTGTGTGGATTTTCCGCAGGCTGTTATTTCAAATTCTGTAGCGGAAGCATTCATTTTATTCGGGAAGTAGATCACCTGCCCTGTAGGAAGCTCGGCTCTTACATGAAGTCCCAAAACAGCGCTTACCTTTGGATTTTCCATGCATCCTTCTGCAATCATCTGCTCTGCGCCGCCGATTGTCTCCTCGGAAGGCTGGAAAAAGAGCTTTACCGAGCAAGGCAGTGGCTTTGGAAGGCGCTTTAGGAGCATGGCAGTGCCGAGCAAAATAGCAGTATGCATGTCGTGACCGCAGGCATGCATCACGCCGGGTACCTTTGAGCTAAACGGCGCGCCCGTACACTCCTCGACCGGAAGCGCATCTATGTCCGCGCGCAGAGCTATCGCCGTTTCCGCATCGACACCCGGGATAAGACCCACTACACCGTGACCTGCCACGTGCTCGCGGTAATCGATGCCAAGCTTTGAAAGCTCGGCGCATATGAGCTTTTCGGTCTGCACTTCCTGCTCTCCGAGCTCGGGATTTTCGTGCATCGCGCGTCTTATGGTCACGGCATCATCGTAAATATCGTCTATAATTTTCTTGAGTTCTTCGACTGTGTATGACATTTTGGGTCTCCTTTATTAAGTCTGAGCATTCATATTTGACTGGTTTGGCTGGCAAAAATTGGATAAATTTGTTTCGCTTGCAAATTTATGGCGCTTACTTTACGTAGATGCGCGGCGGTCTTGCGGTGAGGCGGGAGATGATCTCATTTTTGTTTGTGCCGGCAAGGCTTGCGGCCTCGGCTATGGTCATGGAACCGTCATCACCGTCGCCGTAGATTATGGCCTCGCTTCCGCAGCATACGCCGGGTATGTCCGTCACGTCCGCCATGCATTGATCCATGCACAAAACACCGACAAGCGGCGCTTTTTGGCCGTTTATGAGGACGTAGCCCTTGTCACGCATGTTTCGCGGATAGCCGTCCGCATATCCAAATGGCAGGGTGGCAATCAGGCTGTCGCGGCTGGCTTTCCAGAGGAAATCGTAACCCACGCCTTCGCCTTTTTCTATTTTTTGCAAATGCGATACGGCTGTTTTGAAGGTGAGGCATTGCTCGACCGGCAGATAGCCCTTTTGGTAGCCGCGCATGCCATATATCAGGGCGCCCGGACGTACCATGTTCATTCTGTATTGTGGATAGTCTACGCAGGCGATGCTGTCGGCGATGTGCTTGTATTGGAAAATACAGCCATCTTTTTCCAGCCCATCTATGAAGCTTGTGAAGGCCTCATATTGCTTTTCGTCGTCGGCCTCGCTTGTCAGGGCAAGGTGGCTGAATATGCCCTCAGGGCAGAGATTTTCCAGACGAAATGCCTGCTTTATCTCATCAGCGTACTCCTTTGTAGGGCGCTTGCCGAGGCGGTGAAAGCCCGTGTCGACCTTGAAATGCACCTTTGCGGTGGTATTATTTTCTTTTGCGAGCGCGTCCAGGATGCGGGCTTGCTCGATGGAAAAAATTGTCTGTGTTATGTTCTGCTCTACGCTGTGGTGGAGCAGGCGATCCGGCGTGTGGCCGAGTATCAGGATAGGGTAGTTGCGGAAACGGCGTCTGAGCTCGAGTGCTTCGGTGAGGGTGGCTACGGCGAGATAGTCCGCGCCGGCGTCCATTATCGGTTTTGCAATATCACAGGCGCCGTGCCCGTAGCCGTTTGCCTTTATAACGGCCATAAGTGCGACATCAGGTCCTATCATCTCTCGAATGAGTCTTGTATTGCTTTGAAGCCTATTGATGTCGATTTCAATCACTGTGTCTCGGAGAATTTCGACATCGTCAGGAATGGTTGGTATTTTGCTTGTTTGAATCATTTTGTCACCTCTGCTCATTTTGTCACTTCTGCTAATATTATAATACAAATACCTGCTGATTTAAACCGGGAATTTTTTTCTGTTACTGTTCCGGCTACAAGATAAGTACAGTCAATAATCAATCCTAAACGGAAAAACAATTTTCTTTGGCCTTGCTTTTGGCTGAGTTTTGACTTATAATATTACGTGGACTTGGGGCATTGGCTTAATGGATAGAGTAGCGGTTTCCGACGCCGCCGGTCCGGGTTCGATTCCCGGATGCCCTACCAAACCGCCCGTCTTGAAATTTCAAGGCGGGCGGTTTATTTATGTACGCCGACAGCAATGCCGGCGCTCTCTGTTCTATCTGGGACTCAATTCAAAACTTCCTTCAAGAATGTACCGCTTTTGCGTTATAATTCGCGGCCATGTAGATTACCTGGATGTAGCCGTAAGGCGCGCTGTAGTGACCGGAGTGAATCAGATATCGGCAGGCCTACAGAGGAAGCACATGCAAAGGTCCGCAAGTGGAATGACATACAAGAAGACTTCCTCGAACAGACCGGCCTTAAGAGGCAGTACTACAGGGAATGGGTGCCGAATCCGAAAAATAGTATTGAAAGCAAGCCCCAAAATGGTACAATAAAGTCAATAGGCATAGATGATTTTAAAACAGCGACATACGGCAAAGACATAGACCCTGAGGCAGAAGAAGTTATATACAAAACCTTAAAGGACTCTGAGAAGAAAGACAATTTTTATATAAGCGAAACCGTTGTGAAAAGCATTCCGGAGAATGCGAACGGGAAACCTGCCCTGCAGATAGAACCACTTCCTTACGGGTTGCTGCAGCTAAATATCAATAAAGACGTTTTTTCGGGCAAGACGCTCGCGGAAGTCGATAGAATGTTTGCGACTTCGCAAAGCTCACTTGCAAACTCACTTGAAGAAGCAGTGAAGCGGGCATGCCAAATTGATAAAAGGTTTGAATGTCGGGCAAATTGAAAAAATGTATTCCGACTTAGAAAAGATACACATAGACGGGATAAGCGCGGCTGCCTATAGTGATGGCGCCGAATGCATTGCAGAAGTCGAGATACTTTTATTTAGAGGTGAGAAAGTCCCACAAAAAGCTCTGAAATTGTACAAAAAATACGTTAGGAGGTAGAAGGTGATATACATTACAGACTGCATGAACTGCATACATGAAAGACCATTAAAAGATGGGTGGAAGTTTTGTTGTGATGCGTTCCCAGACGGAGCGCCTCTCGGATTTAAATTCGGTTTTGTGAAGAAAATGAAAGAATGCAATAATGGCATAGGTTACGAAGAAAAAGAGAATCCGATAAAGATATGCAATGACTCGGAAGATGAATAAAACAAGCATGATGCATCAATAACCCAAGACAGTCCGAAAGGGCTGTCTTTTGTTATACAAAAATTCGCCGACTGCGGGCGTGAAACGGCATGGTGGAGTGTCAAAAATTTATTGCAAACTAAAGGAATAACGGCTAAAATAAAAGAGAAAAAGACGCAATTCGTGGATCCTTTTAGCTTTTTCCTGCACATGCGGGGGGTGATCCTATGTACAATAATAGAAAATAAAGTCATTGAAAATCACCAAAGTATTTGTTCTATTGAAAATAAACGTAACTTTTAAACAGAAAAATTGGATTGTAAATCAAAAGTATTTTGCCATTTGCAGATTTCGCAAAAATATTACATCTGATTGGCAAGAAAGTAAATATCTCAATATAATTCCTGCAGCTAGGAAATTTTTCAAAAAATAGGAGTATAAAAATGAATAGTTATTTAGACCATGCAAGAATTTTGGCGGGCAAGACCGATACGGAAAACACAGCGCTGTGGCTGCCGCTTTGGATGCATTTGCGTGATACAGCTGAAATTATGGAGCTTTTGGTGCAATTGTGGCTGCCTGACAGCGTGAAAAAATCTATAAATATAAGCGAGGACGAACTGGTTTCTCTCGCTCGCTTTTTGGGATGGACACATGACATTGGAAAGGCCACGGTGATTTTTCAGTCTAAAATAATGCAGTTATTACCGGATGCAAAGCTGCGCTTGGAATCATTCACCACATTGGATTCCAAGAAGAATAATTCAAAAGAGACGCCTCATGCGTTGGCAAGCGAGGTTATCTTACTTGATTTACTAAAGCAGAGCAAGCCGGAAGGTATTTCTTCCACAAGCGATGAAAATCCTGAAAGAGGGCATGGCATTGCTTCTATAATCGGTGCCCATCATGGAAAAACACAGAAAGCGGCTAATGTAGGTGAGCAATTAGAGGCCTGGGAGACAAATTATTACCCACTTAAAAACAAAGACTTCTGGACTGACTGCTGGGACGAGCTGCTTGAGCAAAGCCTAAATGATTGCGGATACAAGGACAAATCAGAGCTTCCGGAAAATTTGACGCAGCCCCAGGAAATCCTGCTTACGGGCTTGCTTACAATGGCGGACTGGATTGCAAGCAATACAGAATACTTCCCATTGATTCCAATTGATGAATATGGTAGCGAAGCGCTATACCCGGGGAGAATTGATGCAGCGTGGGAAAAGCTGAATCTTTCAATGCCTTGGGAAGCGCAGGCAGACATCACGGATCCGGAAAATTTCAGTGAAAAATTCAACTTCTCGCCAAACGCCGTACAGCAGGCAGCAATAAGAGCTGCAAACAGCATGAGCGCACCAGGCCTTATGATTATAGAAGCGCAGATGGGTGTCGGGAAAACAGAAGCAGCGCTTGCAACCGCAGAGATTTTCGCTGCGCATTTTGGCGAAGGTGGTATTTTTTTCGGACTTCCGACGCAAGCGACCGCAAACGGCATTTTTACAAGGCTTATCCCATGGGCAAAAACGCAATCCGATGATATTACCCATTCCATAAGACTTGCGCATGGAATGGCAGAGCTGAATGAAGACTACATGAGGCTGCAAAGCAATCCTGTCCCCGTTGACGATGATGCAGATGAAAGAAACCGCGTTATGGTGCATCAATGGTTTAGAGGAAATAAGCAGGCATTGCTCGCGGACTTTGTCATCGGTACGGTGGATCAGCTTTTGATGTCGGCTCTGAAGCAAAAACATGTGATGCTGCGGCATCTTGGCCTTGCCGGAAAGGTAGTCATCATCGATGAATGTCATGCATATGACGCATATATGAATCAATATTTGGATACAGCCTTGACATGGCTCGGCTGGTATAAAGTTCCTGTTATACTCCTTTCTGCCACACTTCCATCAAAGCGCCGAGCGGAGCTTGTAAATGCATATCTTGGTAAAAAAGCAAGTGAATGGAAAAGCCTTTCGGGCTACCCGCTCCTTACCTGGACGGACGCAGGCGAAATAAAACAGGAGACCGTGGCAGTTGACGCACAAAAACGCAATGTACTTATAGAAAACGTTACAGAAGAAAAGCTTGTCGAGCTTTTGCGGCGGAAACTGCGAGAAGGAGGTTGCGCGGGGGTTATAGTGAATACCGTCAGGAAGGCGCAGAAATTGGCGGACACGCTTGCAGAGGCATTTCCTGATAAAGAAATAGCAGTGTATCACGCGCAGTTTCTTATGCCTGAAAGGGCAAGACGCGAGAAAATTCTTATGGATCGCATAGGCCGAAAATCGACGTCGGGTAGAAGAAATAATCTTATTGTAGTGGGCACACAGGTTTTGGAGCAGTCCTTGGACATTGATTTTGACTTCTTGGTTACGGAGCTTTGCCCGATGGATCTTCTTTTGCAGCGCATAGGTCGTTTGCATCGTCATGAGCGAGTGCGGCCTGAGCCTTTGAATGATGCGGCTTGCGCAATTTTGGATACCGGAGATGAGGCATTTGATGCGGGAAGCCGCGCTGTGTACGGAGAATGGCTGCTTTGGGGAACCAGGCAGTTTATGCCGCGAGAGATAAAGCTGCCCGGGGATATCCCAAAGCTTGTGGAAAGTGTGTATAATTGGGGGTCTGATGACAAGCTTTGCTTAGACGATGACAGCAAAAGAATGCGTGACGAGTATGAAAATCAAAGAAATATTCAAAAGCGTAACGCAGATGCCTATTGTATAAATCCACCTGAGATACACAAGTTGTGGCCACAGCTCAATGCGCTTGATGATTGGATGCAGGAGGAGATGGCTGATTCAGATGCCAAGGCACGCGCGGCGGTTCGGGATGGCGAGCAGTCCATTGAAGTGCTTGTTATGATGCAGGATAAATATGGAAATGTACATTTTCTGGTAAAGGAGGGAGAAGGTGAGAAAGTCTTTCTTGATTCTCCACCGCCGTCTGAGATAGCGCTGAAGATAGCTCGGCAGAGGATAAGACTTCCGAATCTTTTCAGCAAAGTGTGGAATGTCGATAAAGTGATCGGAGAACTAGAAGAGAAAAATCGCAGATATTTGTCGCAGTGGCAGCTTTCACCTATGCTACGCGGCGAATTAGTGTTGCTTTTGGATAGCAATATGACGGCTCATTTGGCAGGTATGATATTGAGCTATGATTTTGAGAAAGGTTTGTTGTGCAGGAAGGAGGAAAAGGATGAATGAGATTGAATTTAATCTGCTGGATGAAAAGTGGATAAGGGTACGCTTGCCGGACAACGCGGTCAGGGAAGTGTCTTTGTCGGAGGCATTGCTTCATGCGCATGAGTACGCTGATTTTGCAGGTGAGACTGCTGCGCAGGATGCGGCGATACTTAGGCTTTTGCTTGCGGTGCCGCTGACGGTATTTTATAGGGTAAATGCACAAGGTGAGGCAGCGCCGCTTAAGAAAAGTGATCAAGCTTTGCTTCGCTGGAAGGAGCTTTGGGATCTGGGACATTTTCCTGAAGTGCCGATAAGGGAATATTTTAAGAAATGGCACGAAAGATTTTGGCTATTTCATCCGGAAAGGCCGTTTTGGCAGGTTCCTGAAGCAAGGGATGGCACGTATTACGGAGCAGCCAAATTAAATGGTGAGCTTTCGGAAAGCAGCAATAAGATCAGACTTTTTCCTTTGTATTCCGGCGGAGAGAAAAGCGCGATGAGCTATTCACAGGCTGCGCGCTGGCTTTTGAATCTGAATGCTTATGATGATACTTCGTCAAAACCAAAAGGCAAGGATCTTCCGTCGGTAGGGGCAGGCTGGCTGGGAAAGCTTGGATTTATTCAGGCTCAAGGTAAAAATCTTTTTGAAACTTTGATGCTGAATTTGACAATGCTAAAAGATGCTCAAAGTCTTTGGGAGGAAAATATTCCGTGCTGGGAGCTTGAAGTGCCGAGAAGCGGCGAAAGGACGGAGATAGCAATGCCGTCCGCTCTGGCGCAGCTTCTTACATTGCAGTCACGAAGGCTGTTACTTTATAGAGAAAATGGAAAGGTCACAGGTTTTTCACTATTAGGCGGCGATTTCTTTCAGAGTGAAAATGCATTTGCAGAGCAAATGACCGTGTGGAGGGATAGAAAAGCAAAGAAAGGGGAGCCTTTGACTTTTGTGCCTGCAAGGCATGATCCTGACAGACAGTTTTGGAGAGAATTCCCGACGGTGTTTTGCCGCTCGTCAAATAATGTGCACGTGCCTGGAATTGTTCAGTGGGTGTCTCGTCTTCAAGATAGGCGACTGAGACTATTGGATCCGAAACGATATATTTGCTTTAAAATTTCAAGCATTCAATATGGAGATAAGGATTTTTTTGTAAATGATTCCTTTAGCGATATCTTGATGTTTCAGGCGGATTTGATATCCGAATTTCACGTTGCATGGCAAGTGCGCATTACTTCAGAGGTAGAACGGTGTGAAAAGGCAGCGCTCCAAATAGCATATCTTGCGCTTGATCTTGCTACGGCTGCGGGTAATACAAATGAACAGGCTGCAAATTCCAGTCCGGCAAAAAGACAATTCTATTTTCAGATTGATAAGTCTTTTAGAGAGTGGTTGAAAAACATAGAAGCACAGCAGGATGATCCTGATGAAAAGGTCTTGGAATGGCAAGGAAAGTCGCGAGACATTGCAATGGAAATGGCAAAGGAGATGGTCAAAAAAGCCGGAACTGCGGCATTTGTAGGACGGAGCGTAAATAAAAAGGAAAAGAACGGAAATGAGCGTTCTGAGCTGTATACGGCTCCGAAGGCTTTTAACAAATTTTGTAAGGCATTATGGAACATATATCCCGAAAATCAAAAAGAAGGAGGAGTGGAATGAGCACAACAAGTGAAATCAAAGCGTTTGTGAGTAAGAAAATCAAAATCATAAATTCCCTTCCGGAAAATCAACGGCGTGCGGAATTGGCGCGCCTAAGGCGAGGAGTAGGTAGAGCACCGGGAGAGCTTCCGGAGCTTTGGGGAGCTTTTCTTTTGGAGCTTCCGGATGAGCTCCGAGGCAATAAGGAAGCATCACGCGCCGAGTGGGCGATATATATTGCTCTTACCTTATACGCATTGCATCAGCAAGGGAAAGATGCTTCTATGAATTGTGAAGGGAAGGGACTGGGAAGCGCAGTACGTGAGCTGGCGGAGCAGACGACCTCCGGAAGTCAGGATTGGACGGACAGCAGTGTGCTTAGAAGATTCAATGCGCTGGCTACAGCGACGCAAATAAGCGAAATCAGTAATCACTTGCGCGGCATGGTTCAATTGCTGCGCAGTGTGCCAAATGGAGCGATTCCATTGGATTATCCACAGTTGGCTACGGATTTGTACAATTTACAATACGACAATGCGCTTTATGAAAATGCTTCAGCGAATGTTAAGCTGCGCTGGGGACAGGATTTATATCGCAATACTTACAAAGAAAAATCTGAAACGGAGGAAAAATAGTTATGAAAAAGCACTTATACATTGATTTTCACATTCTGCAGACACTGCCGCCAAGCTGCGTAAATAGGGACGATACAGGAAGCCCGAAAACGGCAATATACGGCGGAGTTACTCGCGCGAGAGTATCTTCACAGGCATGGAAGCACGCTATGAGGAATTCTTTTCTTGATGACAATCTCGTAAGTGAAGAGGATATGGGCAAGCGTACAAAGAAGATCATTGACATGATCGCCTGCGAGATTGAAAAGCTTGCACCGGAAGCAGATTCTTATAAGCTTGCACAAAATACAATCGAAGAAGTTGGAATCAAGAGTGATGAAAAAGGCGCAAAAGCTCTCTTCTTTATGAGCAAGGCTCAGGCTAGGGCACTGGCAGAGCTTGCTGTAGAGGAACCTGAGGATAAAAAAGATAAGGATGCCAAGAAAAAATATAAGGCAGCGCTCAAAGAAGCACTGCGAAACGCTCCTTCTGTAGACATGGCATTATTTGGACGAATGGTGGCAGATGATCCTTCTTTGAATTATGATGCGGCGGCACAGGTGGCTCATAGCATCTCAACTCACGCGGTGCAAAACGAATACGATTATTTTACGGCTGTAGATGACTGTGCAGCCGAGGACAATGCAGGTGCGGGTCACTTAGGCACTTCGGAGTATAATTCAGCTACCGTATACCGCTATGCTACTGTCAATGCTTTGGAATTGCTTGAGCATTTGGGAGCAGAGAAGGTTCCGGAGGTTATTGCTGCTTTTGGCGAAGCCTTCATAAAATCTATGCCTACGGGGAAGCAGAATTCCTATGCAAATCGCACTCTGCCAGACGCTATCTACATAACTGTTCGAGAAGACCAACCGATCAATCTGTGCGGAGCTTTTGAAAAGGCAATTTCCAAGAGCTTGCAGGGCTATATGGAGGCATCCAAGAAGGCTCTGGAAGATTATGCTTTGTATGTGTATGAAAACTTTGCGGAGAATCCTGCAAAAGGTTTTGTTGTGGGTAATGGTCTTGAAGGGCTTGGAGTGCAGCTCCCTGTGAAGGCCGTGCTTGCAGAGCTTAAAAATACCGTTGCAGACATGCTATCGGAAATGAGGTGAAGTAATGGCAACATTGTTGCTTAGATTGGCTGCTCCTCTGCAATCATGGGGAGTGGATTCAAAGTTTGAAACTCGCAAGACAAATCGAGAGCCCACAAAAAGTGGTGTCATTGGTTTGTTTGCAGCTGCATTGGGTTTGAAACGCGATGATAAGAAGGCACTTGAAGAGCTTGCAAAATTAAAATTCGGCATAAGAGTGGAAAAAGAGGGCAGGCTCTTGGTGGATTTTCATACAGCAATCACGGAGAAAGGTACGTCATATATAACATACCGGCATTATTTGCAGGATGCTGTCTTCTTGGCCGGTGTGGAGAGTGAGGATGAAGAACTCATAAATAAGCTGGCGGAGGCAGTTACGCACCCTGACTATCCGCTTTTTCTCGGACGTCGCTCCTGTCCTCCTACGCTGCCACTTTG
Source organism: Anaerovoracaceae bacterium (assembly GCA_963636105.1). Classification (GTDB taxonomy): domain Bacteria; phylum Bacillota; class Clostridia; order Peptostreptococcales; family Anaerovoracaceae; genus CAVHIG01. The sequence goes on along the minus strand of CAVHIG010000005.1, from coordinate 3,192 downwards.
TCTGGGCATAAAAGAAAAATCTTTGGCTGAGGCTTTGGAGCAGGAAGAAGATTTGCTTAATTATGGCAAATCTGGCATGAAATCACATTTCAAGAGAGACGGCAAGCGCCGCATTTTGATAGATGCCTCTCCGCAGGATCAGGCGATTGGGCTTCAGCAAGACGTGCCACTGTCATATAGCCCAATGCATCGTCAGTACGGCTATCGGTCTGTGAAAGACTATATGGTGGACATAAGCGCAGAAGCACAAAACGCTACTGAGCATGATCCTTTTATTGAATTGTAGGAGGGTAAAAGCATATGTATTTATCACGATTAGAGCTGGATCTTACCAGACGCAGCACAATGATAGCTTTGACTGCTCCGCAGAGATTTCACGGTGCAATTGAAAATTCTTTTGCTGGGGAGAGAAAACGTCGCCTTTGGAGATTGGATCGCCTGGGTGACAAGCTGTATGTATTGATCCTGAGTGAGGAAAAACCGAATTTGGACGCCATGGCTGCGCAATTTGGCACGGAAAATCCTCCTGAGACGCGCTCTTATGAGTCCCTGCTGCAGCGTATTACCGAGGGAAGCTGCTGGAGGTTTCGCCTGCGGGCAAACCCTACCAAGAGTTTAAAGGATGCAGACGCCGTTTCCGCAAGAGGAAAGGTCAAAGCTTGCGGAGCAATAGAAGAGCAAAGACAGTGGCTTTTGAATCGCGCTGAAAACCATGGCTTTATTTTGAAAGAAAATTGCTTTGATGTGACAGAGGCAAACTGGTGCCGTTTCTCGAAGAAAGACAACAAGAAGGTTTCAATTTTATCAGTCACATATGAAGGTTTTTTGGAAGTGACGGACGCAGAAAAGTTCAAAGCGTTGCTTTGCGATGGAATCGGCAGAGGAAAGGCATATGGTATGGGCTTGATGACTGTAATGAGAGACAGTTGATGAGCGAGAAGAATGGAGTAAGTTGAATCAAGAGAAGGAACGGAGGGAGCCGATGAGTGAAATTCCAGGGATGAAACGGCCGGATTTGCAATCGTTACCTCGAGTGCAGGATCGGATCACTTTCTTATATATTGAGCATTGTACAATCGGGCGCCAGGATGGGGCGATTACAATTACGGATGAAGAAGGCGTGACTCATGTCCCGGCGGCTGGGATTTCCGTGCTTTTGCTGGGTCCGGGTACAAGAGTGACGCACAGAGCCATGGAACTTATGGGTGATACCGGAGTCGGAGTTGTGTGGGTAGGTGAGCATGGCGTGAGATACTATGCGCACGGAAGAGCATTGAATTCTCATTCCCGATTGCTGCTGCGGCAGGCGGAGCTTGTTACAAATACACGTAAGCATCTGGATGTAGTGCGCAAGATGTACCAAATGCGTTTTCCGGATGAGGACGTGTCGGGACTTACAATGCAGCAACTGCGAGGAAGAGAGGGCAGTCGCGTGCGTCAGGCGTATCGCCAGGCTTCAAAGGATACTGGTGTCGAATGGAATGGACGGGATTATAAGCCGGATGATTTTGATGCCAGTGATCCGGTAAATAAGGCGCTTTCTGCGGGAAATGCCTGCCTGTACGGCCTCGCGCATGCTGTTATTGTCGCACTTGGCTGTGCGCCGGGTCTTGGCTTTGTCCATGTGGGGCATGAACTTTCTTTTGTATATGATATTGCGGATTTATACAAGGCGGAGGTGACGATTCCTATTGCCTTTGCGGTAACGGCGGAGAATCCTGAGGATTTGCCGGCTGTTGTCCGCCGCAGGGTCCGTGATGCGATGGTAGAAAATCATATCTTAGAGCGGATGGTGCATGATATACGAGCGCTTTTGCTGCCTGACGAGGAATCCGAGGAAAAGAAGGACACTCTATATTTATGGGATGATCGTAGCGGAACTGTGGCAAATGGCGTCAATTATGGTGATGAGAAGGAAGTTGAAGATAAAGAAAAGGAAGATGATGAATTATCATAGTTTTATGCATGACAAATTGTCCTCCGAGGTTGCGAGGAGATCTTTCAAAGTGGTTATATGAGATCAATACGGGTGTATATGTCGGAAATGTAAGCGGACGAGTCAGAGAGGCTATATGGGATCGTGTCTGTCAAAACATAAAAAATGGGCAGGCAACGATGGTTTTTTCGGCAGCTGGCGAGCAGAAAATGGATTTTCGCACGCACAATACTACATGGGAAACTGTGGATTTTGATGGGATCAAACTTATGAAAAGGCCGCTTCCGGGTGCAGAGATGAAGGAAGATTCCTTAAAGCCTGGTTTTAGCAATGCTGCGAAGCATATGTATGCTCAGAGAAATTCAGGACAAAAGAGATGGGGAGAAAAAGCAGAGGAAAAACTGTCAGAAGGAGATGAAAAATCGGGTGAAGCTGAAGTAAGCATGAAAGAACTGGATTACACAGTAATAGATTTGGAGACTACCGGTTTAAATGCTCTGGAAAACGAAATAATTGAATATGGCGCGTTGCGGGTTCGAAGAGGTAATGTAGAAGAGTCGTTTAGTGTGCTTGTAGACGCGCGGCAAGAAATTCCTGATAGTGTGATGCAATTGACTGGAATTACAAATGAGAATCTAAGAAGCGGAAGGGATCCAGAGAAAGCTCTGCGTGATTTCTTGGAATTTATAGGGGATGATGTGCTCGTCGGACATACGATATCTTTCGATATGGATTTTTTGCGGGAAGCTTGCAAACGAATGGGAATGCAGATTCCTGCAAATGTGTGTAAGGATGTCGCAAAGATAGCACGCAGGAAACTGCTGCGGATGAGGAGTTACAAGTTGGTGAGCTTGGCTCAGTATTTTAATATTGCAGATGTGATAGAACATCGTGCGCTGGCAGACTGCAAAATTATTCAGCAGGTGTATTGCAAACTAAATGAAAAACGGGTAGAATGAAGCGAAGAATGGCGAAATTTGTGGATCCTTTTAGCCTTATCCCCGCGCAAGCGGGGGTGATCCCTTCGCCAGAGGTCTGCACAACCTGATTAACATCTTATCCCCGCGCAAGCGGGGGTGATCCTACCATCAAACCTATTAAGATTAGAGTCAAACCCTTATCCCCGCGCAAGCGGGGGTGATCCCCTAACAACCTTACAAAAGCGCTTGACGGACGGCTTATCCCCGCGCAAGCGGGGGTGATCCTCGTGAAATTTATTGCGATGGCAGCACTACTGACTTATCCCCGCGCAAGCG
>CAVHIG010000004.1:0-54735 GCA_963636105.1 Anaerovoracaceae bacterium | reverse complement strand
CCACCCGTACCTTTTTCGAGTCGATTTCTCCCTTGGAAAGGAGAACAACCGTCTCCAGCGCGCCCGTATGCGGAAACATATCCACCGGCGCAGCCTTTTCAAAGCCGTATCCCATGCCGCAAAGCAGCTTTATGTCGCGCGCGAGAGTCGCGGGATCGCAGGACACGTAGACGATTTTTTCAGGTTTCGCCGCGGAAACTGCCTCAAGCAGCGAAACTGCGCAGCCTGCCCGCGGTGGGTCGAGTATCACTACATCCGGCTTTTTAGGAGCCACGGCAAAGCCGTCCTTATCAGTATAACCCGAAAGCACGCGGCCGATCTCATCCTCCGCGCGTCCGCATATATATTCCGCATTTACTATGTGATTTATGACAGCATTTCTATTTGCGTCGATTACCGCGCCGCGCACGCTTTCTATTCCGAGCACCCTGCCCATTTTTTCATAGTCCGCATGGCCGTACTTTTCAACAGTCAAACGTTCCATCTCCCGCGCGCAGATGAGCCCGATGGTCCCCACCCCGCAATACAGGTCAAATACAGTTTCATCGCCCGCAAGAGCCGCATATTCCAATACCTTTCCGTAAAGCTTTTCGGTCTGCACTGGATTCACCTGGTAGAACGCAAGCGGCGAAATTTCAAAGCAAAGCCCGCAAAGCTCCTCCGTAATAGCAGGCTTTCCGGCCAGTGTCACGCACTCCTCGCCTAAAATTCCTGAGCCCGCCTTCTTATTTATATTCAACACCACGCTTTCAAGGCTATAGCACACGCCATTTTCTGCAGGGGGCAGCTCATATATGGCATCATCAAGCATTTCTACCAGCTTCTGTGCATTCGGTATGCCCTTGCCATTTATTACAAGCACTACCATAACCTCTCCGGTGCGCACTGCCGTCTTTACAATGAGATGGCGCAGCAGTCCCTTTTCCCATTTCGGATCCCACGCCGTGATGTTGTCCTCTCGCATAAACTGCCTGAGCGCCCGCGCCGCCGCCATTGCCGTAGGTAGCTGAAGCCTGCAATCCTCGCAATCCACTACAGAGTGAGACTTTGCTTCAAAAAAACCTACGGCAGGCTCGCCGAGGTTTTCTAAGATACCGCCCTTGCGCGTAATTATGCCTCCTGTGCTTACAGGCATCTGCGCCTTATTTCTGTAATTGTAAGGCTTTTCCATAGCAATTATAGGCTCAATAACAGGCTCTGAAAGTCCAGCAAGCCTTGTGAGCTTATCCCTAAGCTGCTTTTCCTTTAGCATAAGCTGGGCCTCATAGGAAGTACTGCCGAGGCTGCAGCCCCCGCAGTTTCCATATGCGCATATAGGCTCGCATCTGTAGTTCGAAGGCTCCGTAAGCTCCAAAAGCCGCGCAAACGCGTATGTCTTTTTGACCTTTGTAAGCTCCGCCGAGACAGTATCTCCAAGCACTACGCCCGGCACAAATACCGCCATTCCGTCCGCTCTTCCAATGCCCTGACCCTCTGCGGATATATCTTCTATTTTTATATTTATCTTCTGACCTTTTTCCATATTTGCTTTTATTACCCTTTTACTTTTTTACAATTAGCTTCATCTGACTTGCTCTGTCTGCCTTAGTCTTTTTCTTTTGCCAGAATTTAAGCCTTATTTCTTAAGCTTGACTTTTTGTAATTTTTTCTATAAATTCCAGCATATCAGCAGGCAGTGGTGCCTCTACCTCGACAAGTTCCCCGCTTATCGGATGTGTAAAAGACAAGGCTTTTGCGTGCAGGGCCTGCCTTTTTATGAGCGTGAGATTTTTCTCGCAAATCGCGCAGTCTCGCTCGCAGCCCTCTATGTTCTTATTATAGTCGTAGGCTGCGCCGCTGCAGCCCTCAAGGCCTCCATAGAGATGATCGCCCGCCACAGGATGTCCAATATATGACATATGCACCCTTATCTGGTGCGTCCTTCCGGTCTCGAGCAAAAGCTCCACCATCGTATAACCCGCACTTTCGCCACAGGCCTCGCCCGTATCGATAGATGTGAGCTTGCCACAGGCCTCCGCCGTTTCCGCAGCAGGATAACGCTGCAAAACCTTATAGTGCGTCACCGAAGGATGCCCACCCGTAAGCATGACGCCGCGCTCGACCTTGTCCTGATCCGGCCTTCCTATCGGCACATCCACCATGCCGGACTCTTCCTCTATGATGCCCTTGACGATGGCGATATACCTCTTATTTATGTGATTTTCGCGCATTTGGCGCGCCATGTCGTTTTGAGTATGAGAATTTTTGGCCACGACCATAAGGCCCGAGGTATCACGGTCGAGCCTGTTTACAAAGCGTATTTTGAAGCTTTGGCCGGTGTCCAGCATGTATTGCATGATGCCATTTGCCATTGTATGACAGGGCTGCCCTTTTGTGGGATGCACCACGTAGCCCGGCTGCTTATTTATTATCAAAAGGTCGTCGTCCTCATACACAGGAGATATCGGTATGGGCTCCGGCGGAAACTCCGAGCGTTCCTCGGGGAATTCTATGCTGATGGCATCGCCCTCGTGCACCGGAAGCCAGCCGGCCGTTTTTTCTCCGTTCAAAAAAATAAGGTCATTGCGTTTTAGCTTTGACTTCAATCGGGAGGAAAAGGAAAACCTGTGCCTTACGATGTCCTTTACACAAAGCCCCTCATCCTCCGCCGTTACCGTATAGTTAAACTTGCTCATTTTCTAAAATTTACTACCTTTACAAAAATTTACTCTTTACCTTGCTCCAAAAGTCATAGCTTTCAAAACGCATGAGATTTACGGTTTTTCCGGCAAAAGCCACCGAAATGCGCTCGAAATCCTCATATCTTCGCTCGCGCCCGTCCACCGCGATGAGCACGCCTTCGCTGTTTCCTCTTTCGGGCACTATCTCTATCGCAAGATCGCAAGGCAAAAGAATACTCGACGTGAAGGAGCGATAGGCTGTTGTATTCATAGGCGCTATCGGTGTGACCTGAAGAAGCTTTATCCGCGGGTCGACTATGGAGCCACCGAGCGAATAGTTGTATGCCGTGCTCCCGGCGGGCGTAGCTACCAGGATTCCGTCGCCGCTGAATCTTTCTATAAAGCTGCCCCCTATCGAAATGTTCAAATGAATCGATTTTGAATCTATGGATTTTATGACTATTTCATTCAATCCCATATATGATTCGACTTCATTACCTGCCTCAACTACGCATTTTACGGTTGTAAGCGTCTGTATGGAATATCTTTTTTGCTGGTAATTGAAAATAAAATCATCCAGCTGCTTGGGAGATATCTCCTGAAAAAATCCCAAATGCCCGGTATTTATGCCTATAAATGGCGTAGATGGAAAATTATACTTGTGCACAGCCTCAAGGAAAGCTCCATCGCCGCCTATGCATACGATGAGCTCCTCTTCATTTGTAAAGCTGTCCGTGACGTCAAAGCCCGCGCTTTCAAGCTTTTCCTTAAATACCTTTTCCGTCCTTTTGGAGACATCCGTGTCGTTTCTGTAAATACTTATTTTTCGCATTTTATATTTTATACCTTCTATCAGCGCTTAGCAGTTAGCTTTTAGCGCTTAGCGCTCAAACCCACCTACAGCAACAAATACTTCTTTACAAGCTGCACATCCGAAGGCGTAGCGATATAATCCGTACCACGCTTCTGACGGGTCTCTCTGCCCTTTCCCGTGATGAGGACAATGCTACCTTCATCCGCCTCTCTTATCGCTGTCATGATTGCCCTGCTTCTGTCCGGTATGATTTCGCACTGCGCATCGCCATTTTTCACATATGAGGCGATTTCCTCGCATATCTTCATGAGCGGTTCTTCACCCGCATCCTCCTCTGTGATATATACCCTATCCGCATATTTTCCGGCAAGCTCTCCGAGCTCCTTTCTTCTGTTGAAGGCCTTCTTGCCCGGGCAACCAAAGACTATAATTATCTTTTTCCCCGGGAATTCCTTTTTTGTGGATTCAAAGAGTGATTCAAAGCTCATCTTATTGTGGGCATAATCTACGATTACTGTCTTTTTCCCGTTTATAAAGGTCTCCATTCTACCGGCAGCCTGAGCCTTCTTAAGACCCGAATGTATATAGTCAAGCGGTATGTTCAAAGCATATGAGATGGCGATCGCAGCCAAGGCATTCTCTACATTGAAAATACCATGCATCGAAATCTTGAATTCTCTGTCAAAGCTGTCACTTCTAACCTTGAATGTAATATCCTTCTTATTTATAGAAATATCATAGCCGTAAATATCCGCGTCCTCGACTGTTCCGAAGGTAATCACGCGATTGCTCGAAAGCTGCGCTTCCTCAAGTATACGATCCGCGTGCTTGCTGTCCAAATTTACACAGGCCGTATCACATTGCGAAAAGAGCCTCAGCTTGGACTCAAAATAATCATCAAAATCCGGATGCTCAATCTCGCTGATATGATCCTCTCCTATATTCAAAAAACAACCCACGTCATACTGTATTCCGAGCACTCTGTCATATTTCAGCGCCTGACTCGAGACCTCCATCGTGAGATATTCTATCTCAGAGCGCGCAGCATTGTTGAAATGCCTGAAAACATCTATTGACTCAGGCGTAGTGAGATGTGACTCCTCGGAAATGATTCCGTCATAGGTATCTATGCTCGAAATAATCGCGCTGGCCGGCTTTTTCATAGCCTTCAAAAAATCGTCAAGTATGTAACGCATAAAGTAGGCCGTAGTGGACTTCCCCTTTGTGCCCGTAATGCCCACAAGATAGAGCTTGTCCTGCACATGATTATAGAAAAGGTCGCCTATGTACGCCATCGCCTTTCTCACATCGGTGACCAGAATATATGGCGCGTCTACATCATATTTTTGCTCCGCAAGATAGACAAGCGCACCGGATTGCAGCGCTTCCTCAAGATACTTTTCGTTAAAACGCGCACCCTTGCACACAAATATGCTATTTCTCTTTATTTCCTTTGAATTGAAGGATACTCCTCCTACGATTTTGCCCAGCGTATCCTCGTCTATATCGGATCCTGCAAGCACGCCCCTCTCTTCCAGTCTATCCAGATATTCTTTCAATACATGTAACCTCTTATCCATTTTCCATATCTCCCAAAATTTTTTTACAAATTTTTTTATGCACTTCTTTTTATATTACAACAAATAGCCTCATTTTCGCAAGCATTCTCACAAAATTTTCAGATTATTTTCTTTTTTCTTTAAGAAAAATATCCCCCTTGGCAGGCCATAGACCTCATCCTCAGGGGAAAATTTCTACTTCTTTTTTGAAATTCACTACCGCCAAACGCAGGCTCTAGAAAACTCGCTCCCGCAAAGCATCTGCTCTTTTAGCGGAAACTGCGCAGTTTCCGCTAAAAGCCCCCGTTCTGCTCCTCGCCATAGACCTCTGCAGTCGCCTCAATGACTCCCGGTCTGAGATGTCCGGAGGCAATATCGTAAAAGCAAGTCTCCGCGACAGACATATAAAGCGCCACAAAAAGCATCGGTACAAACATCAAGAGCGATATAAGGCTTATGAGCATGCCTGTCTGACTATCCGATGAAAGCGAATGGAAAATCGACACCGGAATGCCTGCAAGGAAGCTCCATCCGATAAATGACAGCTGGAGACAGAAAAGCTTAAATTTATTTCCTACCATCATGCGCTTGCTGGCGGATATGCACTCCATGATGCCCATTTCCGGATTATCAGCCAGAATATAGAAAGCCTGGCTATATCTGTATGCGGCTATTATTCCCGGAATTACAAAGAGCAGTGTCCAAAGGAAGGTAAATATTTCTATGACAACCATGAGGAGCAGCGTCTTTATAAAGTATTCGAAACCATAGAAGACCTGCTCCAGTCTCGCCTGTCTTGCGCGAAAGAGGCTTATGCAAAATAGCGTATATCCATATGCAAACGGTCCCCATACCAAGAGGCTATACAAATTGCCGACAAATTCGCCTACTGTATTTCCAAATATGTTCAGTAATATCACTGGCGGCACGCCCAAAACCGCAGCGTATACAATTGTAGCCAAAAATCCCTTCAGCCAATTTCCTTTCAGCGTCTCCCTCGCGAGGGCTCTCATGCCGGAAGCCGGCTCACTTACAAGAATATTCATCTCCATCTCAATTCCTCCTGTTTGTATAAGTAAGTTTTACGTCGAATCGCTTTTTTGCTGTGTGTACGCATACACACAATTATTATATCACTTTTGCGAGCCTTTGAGTGGAAAATACTGAATTTTTTTATGTTTCCTTATCTGCAGCAAATTGCTCTTTTCTATTCCATGCCCTAAATTATATCCGCAAGTATGCCGTTTGAAATATCTATGCCATTCTCGGTAAATCGCAAAAAAACGTGGCCGTCCGCGGGTCTTGCAAAGAGCTCCATATGCCCGCTTGCGATATACCTCTGCACCGCCGAGTCCTGCTCAAGCTCCCGCCCAAAGCGCGCCGAAAAATCACAAAGATCAATCCCGGCCGTTTTCCGAAGCCCCGTAAAGATGTACTCGGACTCGTTGTCATAGGCCGTATTTACATGTATCTCCGCCGCCGTGCCTTTATCAGCTGCCCTGCAATACTCCCCAAAATCGCGCAGATTCGAATATCTCACGCCGTCCACAAAGCCCGAGGCCCCCAGGCCAAAGCCGTAATAATCCTCCATCGACCAATACTTGAGATTATGCCTGCAAGCATATCCCGGCCTTGCCGCATTTGAAATCTCATAATGCTCATAGCCTGCCGCCTTCAAAAAAGCAAGAGCCCTATGATACATCTCCCTGTCCGTCTCATCCGGTATCTGCTCAATATCGCCCCGGCAAAACATCTCAAAAAATGGCGTATTTTCCTCAAGCTGCAAGCTGTAAAACGAAATATGCTCCGGCGAAAGCTCCGCCGCCGTCTCAAGCGTCCCGCGCCACACAGCCATAGTCTGCCCCGGCAACGCAAACATCAAATCAAGATTTATATTATCAAAGCCGCAGCGCCTCGCTAGCTTATAGCTATCCACCGCCTCCGCCGCATTATGCACACGCCCGAGCCGCAAAAGCAGCTCATCATCAAAGCTTTGCACGCCCATGCTCAGCCTGTTTATCCCGCAGCGCCTGTATGCCGCAAGCTTCTCCGAAGTCAGCGTCCCGGGATTCGCCTCTATCGTGACCTCCGCATCCTCCGAAAGCTCAAAGCTCTCCCTGATAGCCCGCATTATCTCCTCAATATATTCTTGCGGAAACGTCGAGGGTGTCCCGCCCCCGATAAATACCGTGTCCGCCGCCGGCTTTTGCGCGGAAGCCCCGCAGTTTCCGCTGCGCCCGCCGCTTCTAATCTCGGCTAAAAGCGCCCTTGCGTACTCATCCTGCATACGGCTTGTCCATTTGTCAAAGGAAAGAAAATCGCAATACAGGCATTTGCGCACACAAAAGGGAATGTGGACGTAGATTCCGGCTTTTCCTTTATTTTCCATTTCGCAAAACTTACGCCTATTTGTTGTCGTCATATTTGAGTACCGCCGTAAACGCTTCCTGCGGCACCTCGACCGTACCGAATTGTCTCATGCGCTTTTTGCCCTCCTTTTGCTTTTCGAGGAGCTTTTTCTTACGCGATATGTCGCCGCCATAGCACTTTGCGATTACGTCCTTTCTGTAGGCCTTGACGGTCTCGCGCGCGATGACCTTCTGACCTATGCAGGCCTGGATAGGGACTTCAAACTGGTGCATCGGGATGATTTCCTTGAGCTTTTCGCATACGAAGCGGCCGCGTGCGTAGGCCTTGGACTCGTGCACTATCATGGAGAATGCGTCCACAAGGTCCTTGTTCAGCAGGATGTCGAGCTTTACGAGGCTCGATTTTTCGTAGCGTATAAATTCGTAGTCGAGCGAGCCGTAGCCTCTTGTCTTGGATTTGAGCGCGTCGAAGAAGTCGTAGATGACTTCGTTGAGCGGCATTTCGTAGTGAAGCTGTACCCTTGTCTCGGTGATGTATTCCATATGTACCATCTTGCCGCGGCGTTCCTGGCAAAGCTCCATGATGGCGCCCACGTATTCCTTTGGAATCATGATGTCTGCCTTTACTATAGGCTCCTCTATATGGTCGATTTCCATAGGACTTGGAAGATTTGTCGGATTTTGTATCATTCTTACAGTGCCGTCATTCATCACGACTCTGTAGATTACGCTCGGCGAAGTTGTGATGACTGCGAGGTCAAATTCTCTTTCGAGTCTTTCTACGATGATTTCCATGTGCAAAAGTCCGAGGAAACCGCAGCGGAAGCCGAAGCCCAGCGCCGTGGAGGTCTCCGGCTCAAATTTGAAGGCCGCGTCGTTTACCTGAAGCTTTTCGAGCGCGTCCTTTACTGTCTCGTATTTTTCGCCTTCTGCCGGATAGATGCCGCAATATACCATGGATTGCACTTTTTTGTAGCCAGGAAGCGGGTCTTCTGTCGGATTGCTGTCGAGCGTGATGGTATCTCCCACGCGCGCGTCCGCCACCTGCTTTATGGAGGCGCATATGTAGCCTACCTCGCCTGCCTTGAGTTCATCACAAGGAGTAGGTCCCGGTGAATGGTAGCCTACTTCTGTAACCTCGTATTTCTTTTTAGTATTCATCATGCGGATGATGTCGCCCTTCTTTACTCTGCCGTCGAAAATTCGGCTGTAGATTACGACTCCGCGGTAACTGTCATAGTAGGAGTCAAAGATGAGCGCTTTGAGCTTGCCGTCCGCGTCTCCTGTAGGCGCGGGTACGTTTTTTACGATGTCCTCAAGCACGTCCTCTATGCCTATGCCTTCCTTTGCGGAAATGAGGGGGGCCTCGCCGGCTTCAATTCCGATGATATCTTCTATTTCAAGCTTTACCTCGTCGGGTCTTGCGCTCGGCAGGTCGATTTTATTGAGAACAGGTAAAATTTCGAGATTTTCATCGAGCGCCAGATATACATTCGCCAAGGTCTGAGCCTCTACGCCCTGAGTGGCGTCCACTATGAGAACCGCGCCCTCGCAAGCAGCAAGGCTTCTGGAAACTTCGTAGGTGAAGTCCACATGTCCCGGCGTATCTATGAGGTTGAAAATGTAGCGGTTGCCATCCTTTGCGTTGTATGCAAGCCTTGTAGTCTGAAGCTTTATTGTGATGCCTCTCTCTCTTTCGAGATCCATATTGTCGAGGAATTGCTCCTTCATATCGCGCTTGGATACAAGCCCGGTCTTTTCAATGATTCTGTCTGCAAGTGTGGACTTGCCGTGGTCTATATGCGCTATGATGCTGAAATTTCTAATATACTTTTGATAATCTTTCATTCTTAACCTTTCGTCTGTCATATGTAAAATTTAAAAAAGTCATTCCAAACAAGATTTTCCTTTGCCGCCTTTATAAGTTTTTATATATCGCCTTGCTTTTGAACATACATGTTTATTTTATCAAAAAAACAACGTGAATGCAAGCGGGCCGCCAAGGCTGTTTCTACTTTATAAACAGGCACAGAATTATCGGCAGAAAAACGGCCGGAATGTAATTCATGAGCTTAAGATTGGTCAATCCGAGCAGATTCAAGCTTATCGCCATTATGAGTATGTACCCGAGACAGCTTATCTCATTTATAACATATTCGGATAAATATGGTGACGCGACGGTCGCCAAAAGGAAGATGGCTCCCTGATAGATTATGACGCATATGGACGCAGCTGCCACGCCTATACCCATGGCGGCTGCCAATACAAGCGCAAGCATAAAGTCTATGAGCGATTTTGCTATCAGCAGATCTATGCTTCCAGTAAGGCCCGCCTCAAGCGGACCCATAATAGCTGCGGCACCTATGCAAACTACCATCGTTCCGTTGACAAAGCCCTCACTAAAGCTATGCCCTCCTCCGGACATCTTAAACCTTTCGCTCAGCTTATTGCTCACACGCGTAAATTTGCCGTCTATATCGATTGCTGTTCCTATCAGACAGCCTATAACCATGGAAAGCGTTTCGACTAAAATATTTGTCCCCACCAAAGAGCCTGAGATTCCCATATACATTACTACGAGTGCAAGACCCTTCATGAGGGCATCCTGCAAATTTTCGTTCAAAACCTTTTTAAACAGAATCCCGACAAGGCTCCCCGCAATTACCGCTCCACCATTCAACAACACACCTAACATACATACCTCCACTAGTCATATAACGTCATAATGTCCGCATTTTCACATTTCAAATACGGTTATTTAGAAATCCGAGCAACGTCGAGGATTTCGCAATGATTGCTTCCTTGCGGCAACGCCGCAATACCAATTTAGCAATCATTATACCATAACTTCCATGCGCCGTGATAAGAGTTTTTGATTTGCCATAAATTCTCCTTGCATTTTGGCGCACATTCATATATACTTTGACTTGCGAATTGTTTGTAAAAAAACAAAATAATCATGAAGTGGGGGAATATTATTATGGCAAACATTAAATCCGCAAAAAAGAGAATCTCCGTTATCGACAAGAAGACTGCAAGAAACAGACGTATCAAGAATCATCTGAAGGCTGTTCTCAGAAACTATGATGCTGCGCTCGCTTCAGGCGACATGGCTCTTGCAAAGGAAAAGCTTGCTCTTGCAGAAAAGAAGCTTATGCAGGCTGCAGCAAAGGGTACTATCCACAAGAATGCTGCTTCCAGAAAGGTTTCCAGATTAGCGAAGAAGCTCAACAAGGCAAACGCCTAATGCTCACCCGTCCCCACCCGTGCATAAGTTAAATGCACAAGAGAGTGAAAACTACAAAAAAAGAAGGGAAGTCTCAGCCCTTCTTTTTTCTTTTTCCCGAATTTTCTATAGTATTTATTATACCACAACTTCAAGGTTTATGGTAAAATGTTATCAGGCTGACATTTTAGATTTTCGAAAGGAGCACTTCAGAAATGAGTAACCATATAGCTGCCGCAAAAGGACAGATTGCAGAATCGATATTGCTTCCCGGAGACCCGCTCAGGGCAAAATTCATCGCGGAAAACTTCCTCGAAGAGCCGAAGCTCTACAACGAAATCCGCGGAATGTACGGATATACAGGCAGATACAAGGGCGTACCCGTATCAGTGCAGGGCACGGGCATGGGCATGCCTTCCATGGGCATCTATTCCTGGGAGCTTATGACAGAATATGACGTCGAAAACCTCATACGCATAGGCACAGCAGGCTCCTACCACGAGGATGTACACGTCAGAGATATCGTCTTTGCCATGTCCGCCTCCACGGACTCCGCCTACGCAAAAAACTTCGACGTTCCCGGCACCTATGCCCCTACCGCAAGCTTTGAGCTTCTCATGAAAGCAAAAGACGCGGCAGACAGGCTCGGCATCACTTACAAAGCCGGAAATGTCCTCTCCACCGACGTCTTTTACGACCTTCGCAATGTGACCGAAAAATGGCGCCGCATGGGCACATACGCAGTTGAAATGGAGAGCGCCGCCCTTTATATGAATGCCGCCTACAACAGAAAGAATGCCCTCTGCATCGTGACCATAAGCAATCACATGATTACAGGTGAGGAGACCACGGCAGAAGAAAGACAGACCTCCTTTACTGATATGATGAAGATAGCGCTTGAGGCCGCCACTGCCTAGTGTGCAAAAGCCAAATCATACAATTTCTCACTAAATTTACAAGCTTTTGGATATTTTTCAATATAAAAAGCGAAAGCCTGTGCGCGGGCTTTGCGGCGCATTGCTGACTTTCGCGGAAAGAAGAGTTGTATATATGAAAAAATCACGTTTTGGTGCTCTATTTTTGGCGGCAACTTTGCTGGCTCTTGCGTTTTGCGGGGCAGCCTCAGTAAGCGGCGCGCCTTCCGAAGAAGAAGAAAAAAAAGATGATTGCCTTGCCATAGCCTTTACCCACGACATGCATTCGCATTTGGAAAATCAGGCAAGTCTGGCCACGGCATACAAGGAGCTGGACAAGAGCTATTCAAATATTTTGAAGGTTGACGGCGGAGACTTTGCTATGGGCACGCTCTACCAAACAATTTATCAGACACAGGCCGCAGAGCTTCGTATGCTTGGAAAACTCGGCGTAGACGTGACCTGCCTTGGAAATCATGAATTCGATTACAAATGCTCAGGCTTTTCAAATATGCTGAATTCCGCCCTCGATAGCGGCGAGGATTTGCCATATTTTATGGTATCCGGCATCGACTGGGACAGCTCACTTGCCGACGAGACAAATAAGGCTGCTGCACAGGAGCTGAAAAAGACCTTTGACCGCTATGGAGAAGAATACGAATATGATCCTTCTTCCTACATCATGATTGAAAAAGGAGACTACAAGATAGCAGTCTTCAGTCTATTTGGCGTAAACGCTCTCGATTGCACGCCAAACAGTGAGCTCGCCTTCTATGAGCCGGTGTCCCGCGCGGAGGAGATTGTAAAAGAGATAAAAACAAACGAAAACGCGGATATAATAGTCTGCCTCTCGCATTCCGGCACAGCAGAAGACGGCTCTGATACAGATTCCGAGGATGAGATCCTGGCCGAGAAGGTTCCCGACATAGACGTAATCGTCAGTGCGCACACCCACACCGTACTCGAAAAACCTATCATCTCCGGAAATACCTATATTGTATCCTGCGGCGACAGCTGCGAAAACTTTGGACTGCTTGAGCTTAAGAAAAATTCAGAAGGCCGCTTTGACCTCCTGAAATACGAGCTCAATGATGTAGAAAGCTATAGATCCGATGAAAAGGTGCAAAGCTACATGGATGGCTTTACTCCGCTGATAAATGAGGAATTTCTCTCTCAATACGGCTATGACTTTGAAGAACCCATGGCATACAACTCTGCCACAATGCCGCAAAAGAGCTCCGATCTTGACAATCAAGAGCTCGCTCTCGGAAACATAGTGACAGACAGCTATATATACGCAGTGAAGGAGGCCGAGGGTGCTGACTATGTAAAGGTAGATGTGGCCGTTGCCCCATCCGGACTTATACGCGCGCCGCTGCTAAAGGGTGCTCTCACAGTAAGCGATACCTTCAATGTACTTTCTGTAGGAAGCGGACTCGATGGTACAACAGGCTACCCTCTCGTATCAGCATGGCTTACCGGAAAGGAGCTAAAAGCAGCTGCTGAGATAGATGCCTCCGTATCAAGCATGATGTCGGATGCTGTTCTGTACTTTTCAGGACTTCAATATACGCAAAACCCGAATCGCTTGTTTTTAAACCGCGTAACCGAGGTGGGTATAGCTACGGGCGAGCCTGACGATGACGAATATGAGCCTGTGGACGATGAAAAGCTATATAGAGTAGTTTCAGACCTCTACTCCATGCAAATGCTTTCCACTGTAACGGACCTTTCACATGGGATTTTATCAATAGTTCCAAAAGATGCAGATGGAAATCCAATAGAAAACTACGAAGACATTGTAGTCTATGGCAGCTTTGGAGAAGACGAAAACGGAAATCCGCTTTCACATGGCGAGCTAAAGGCATGGTATGCGCTTACTTCCTATGTAAATTCCTTCACAAAGAATTCCCAGGGAATCGCGCAGGTACCGGGATATTATACAGGTACACATGACAGAAAGCTCATAGAAGACAGCACCGCAATCGCAGACCTTATAAAGGCTCCGAATCTTATGGGAAAGATTGCCCTCGGCATAGTAGGCTTTATCCTTCTTATAATCCTATTACTGATAGTGCTGCTCATTAGAAAAATCGCAAAAAAACGCAAGTCAAAAGTAGTATTTATACACAATTACAAATTCAGATCCTAAGTTTGTGAGGCCTAAGCTGCCTGAGGAATCATCTGTAAGTCATTTGTTCCCTCAGGCAGCTGTAGCCGAGCCCTTTAGAAATTAATCGTAGCCGTCCCCGCTCCCATACTCATCTCATAATTTTCAACCGCCAAATTATACGAAAGTATGTCATTTTGATACGACTCCTGCGCGTTTTCAACAGAAAGCTGCGCGCTCTCCACCTCACTTAAGGTACTCATTCCAAGCTCGTATCTCTCCTTTGCGAGCTCATATGACTCCTCCGCGCTTTCAATATTCAGCTTATCATTCTGCAAAGCCTCATACTTCTCATTCATCTCCGTATACTTCTTCGTCACATCTATAATGACATCATTCTTCACGGAATTGCAATCTATAAGCGTCTGATTGTAGGATACACTGCCCTTAAGATAGGTCGCGGAAGTCTTTGGATATGCCGCCACACTGCTGAAAGTATCCTTCGCCTGCTCAAGCTTATAATCCGCCTCTAAAAATTCAACCCTCTTCTCCAGAGCCGAAGCTATCGCATCCTCAAGCGATACCGTAGAAAGCGCCACCTCAGTCAAATCCGATGTCAAGGTGATATCCGTATTTACATCTATTCCAAGATATGAGCAGAATTCCATTTTTGCCGTTTTGAGGGAATTTTGTGAGCTCTTATAACTGCTCTCAGCCTGCTTGTAGCTTCTCTCACTTGAGAGCACATCCATTTTCGATACCGAGCCGTATTGATATTTCAGCTTTGCAAGCTCAAGCGACTCCTTTTTCATATCGAGACTCTTCTTTGCCAGCGTAAGACTCTTCTCCTTGCTCTTGAGGCTGTAATATTGATTTAAAAATTCCTGATATGTCGAATTTTCCCTTGCCTCGCAATTCGATTTATATACCGATTCCGCATAGGCCTTGTCCGTCTTCAAGCTCTTATTATTATACTTTGCATCGCTCTTCGAATCACTTGAGCTGCTATCATCATTTATAGTCTCATTATTATTCGAAATCTGCTCGGAATAGCCCTTTATCACGGCCTGATCCCGAGTATTTTGCAGCTCCACAAGCTTATACGTATCACTTTGCTTAAAAAGCTCGTAAGCCTCCTCAAGCGACAGCGACTTCTTCACCGCCGCGGATGAAGACGCTGCAGTCGCAGTCGAAACCGTAGCAGAAGACGACGCAGTTTCCGCGGCAAATACATCCGGAGCCTGCGCAAATACCAAGGCCATACACGTAGCCGCCGAAATCATTCTAACTATCTTTTTCACTTTATTTTCCTCCAATTATATTTTTTTCCTCTTTTGCGGAAACGGCGCGGTTCCCCGGATTGCCGAAGCTTCCCTTGCCCCCGCAGTTTCCGCTATATATAAAGCATGCCGAAAAGCTACTCGCTCCGAAGCGCGTCTATAGGATTCAGCCTGCTGGCCTTTTTCGACGGCGCCCAGCCGAATATTACGCCGACACCCACTGAAAAGCCTACGCCCAGAAGTATTGCGCCCAGTGACGGTGTGATGGTGATCCCTATCGCCACACCCGCAATCGCCGAAATCAAAAGGCCTACGACTATACCGATGAAGCCGCCCATAAGCGAGAGAAACATAGCTTCTATGCAAAATTGCATCTGTATCTGCGCCGGCTCCGCGCCGAGCGCTTTTCGAAGGCCGATCTCCTTTGTACGCTCGCTTACGGATACGAGCATCATATTCATTATGCCTACACCTCCGACTATAAGGGAGATGGAGGCGATACCGGCAAGCATCGCGGTGAGCATCGTGGATATGCTCTCCATGGTCTCTATGAGGCTGTCGAGGCTTGTCACGCTGTATGTGTCTTCCTTGTAGTTGAATATTTCGTCGAGCTTGGCTTCGAGACCGGCCTTTACCTGGTCTGAGTAGCTCGCGTCGGAGAAATACACTTCAAGGCTTGTGATTGAGGAAATTCCGAGGAGCTTCATTGCGTTTTGATAAGGGATGATGACGGTTGTGCTGTCGTCGCTTGAGGAAAATGCCGAAGCCAGCGAGTCGTCGTTTTCGGTGATGCCTATGACGGTATATGTGTGGCCGCCGATTATGAGCGTATCATCTATCGGATCCTTGCCGCCGAAGGCCTCCTCCACCATGGTCTCATCCACAAGGCACACGTAGCTGTCCGCGCTGTCGTCAAGCTTTGAAAGCGCGCGGCCGCGCAGCATGGTGTCCTCGTTTTGCTCAAAATATGTTTCGTTTGTGCCCTTTATGATTACGTCTTCTACTACAGTGCCGTCCTTGACGGCGGAGCTTGTGCCCTGTATCTGCATGGATACGCCCGTGACATTTTGGACTGTGAGTAGCTCGTCTATGTCCTCGGTCGTAAGACCCGATTTGAGCACGGAGCCTGTCGCGCTTACTGTCAGCGAATTTGTGCCCAGGCTGTCAAAGGTGCTCATCATCTCGCCCGTGATGCCCTGGACGATGGTTATGAGCGCTATGACGGACATTACTCCTATGATTATGCCCAGCATTGTGAGGAAGGAGCGCATTTTGTCGGCCTTTACGTGCAGCCAGGACATTTTCAGACATTCCTTAAGCATCGCCTACCTCTCCTCCTTCCAAAAGCTCGCCGTCAAGTATGCGCACTATGCGCTTTGCGCGCCTTGCGATTTTCTCATCATGCGTGATCATTATAATGGTCTTGCCCTCTTCATTCAGCTCCTCAAAGAGCTCCATAATCTGCGCGCCGTTCTTTTGGTCGAGAGCGCCCGTAGGCTCGTCAGCAAGTATTATGGTAGGCTCCATAGCAAGAGCCCTTGCTATAGCCACTCTCTGCTGCTGGCCTCCCGAAAGCTGATTCGGAAAATAGTTTATGCGATCCTCAAGCCCGACTCTGCAAAGCTTTTCCTTTGCGCGCTGCGCACGCTGTGCCGGAGGAATTCCTCCATATATGAGCGGCAGCTCCACATTTTGAAGCGCATCCAGCTTTGAAAGCAGATAGAATGACTGGAATATAAAGCCTATCTCCTTTCTCCTTATACGCGCCAGCTCTTTTTCATCATGGTCGCCTACCAAATCGCCGGAAAGCAGATATTCCCCGCCGCTGGGTACATCGAGACAGCCGATTATGTTCATAAGTGTGGATTTTCCCGAACCGGAAGGTCCGAGTATTGCCAGGAATTCTCCCTCACTCACCGTCAGATCTATGCCCTTTAGGACGACATTTTCCTCTTCGCCCATTTGGTAGACCTTGGTGATGTTTTTCATTGATAAAATCTCTTTTGCCATATCTCACCTCTCAGACTCAAAGCTCCTTAGAAACCGCCGGGTGCTCCGCCCGATGGCATGCCTCCGCCGTTTCCGCCTGACGGCATTCCACCGCCCGATGGCATTCCGCCGCCCGATGGCATTCCGCCGCCCATATCCATGCTGAAGCCTTCTTCTGTACTCTCTTCATCAGAGGATTCTTTTGCATAGGTAGGCACCATAACTACCGTGCCTTCATCTATGCCGCTTGTAATCTCGACATAGATGCCGTTATTCAAACCGGTCTCTACAGTGGTCTGCACCATTTCCGAACCGTCCTTTACAAGCACATAATACGTGCCGTCCTCGGAATTATATTGCACGGCGCCCACAGGCACTGCAAGGACATTCGATGCCTCAGAGGTCAAAATCGTAACCTCAGCCGATGTACCTACGCTTATAGACTCGCTCGCATCACTTATCTTTACTACACCCGAGAAATATGATACCCCATTTTGCGTGCTTGCCTTTCTCGAAAGCTCGCTGATATAGCCCTTTACAGTCTCGCCTGTTGAATTTATCGTGATTATGGCCTCCTGCCCCTCGGAAAGATCCTGCATGTCGTACTCGTCGATGGTGATTTCAATCTCAAGGTCGTCGTAGCTTATGATCTCCATAACCTCGCTGCCGGAGGTCAGGTCCTCGCCCTCATTTGCGGAGACGGATACGACCATGCCGGAGATTTTTGCGTATACGCTATAATCGTCGAGCTTCTCCGCCGCGCTTTGATAGCTTTCCTGCGCCTGAGTCACATTGAGCTGCGCATTTGTATAGCTGTTTTGCGCGGATTCGTACTCCTGCAATGATACGCCGCCCTTCTCATAGAGAGCCTTTGTGCGCTCCAGGCTCTTCTCAGCCGTCTCGAGCTGCAGCTGCGCGCTTGTGAGCGAATTTTGCGCCTGCGAAAGCGAATTGTTGTCATCCTGCTCATATGTCACAAGCAGGTCGCCTTCGCTTACGGTATCGCCGACGGAGACATTTATGCTGTCTACAGTCATGAGGCCGCTTGCGTATACCGTCTGCGAGCTTGCCGATGAGATGAAGCCGTCGAAGCTGTACGAAGTGCTGAGGTCCTGCATACTAGCCGTCGCTTCATTGTATACGATGGTAGCTTCGCTGCTTTTTGCGTGGAAGAAGAAATATCCGCCCGCGCCCAGCGCTGCTGCGAGTATGAGCAGGATTGCGATTTTAAGTCCCTTCTTCTTTTTCTTTTTTCCTCCGCTTTTTGCGGAAACTGCGCTCGTGTCGCGTTCATTGGGGCTGTACGTAACTGCGGCGCTCACCGCGCTGCCCGGGTCCTGCGCCGTTTCAGCGGCAGCACTCTCCTGTTTGTCTTTTTTGAAAATATCTCCCATTTCAAGCTCCCTTCTTTGCGTGTTTTTATTAGATTGCGCTTTTTGTATAGTTTTGCAAATTCACTTCAATGTTTTTAAAATTTCCGAACATCCCGCATTATATGCGCCTTTCCTTGAAGATTTCTTGAAAAACCCTTAAGGCGCGGAATCTTTACAATACATTCACAGAGCCTTCACAAAAGACCTCGCTCAAGGCCACTGCCGCCGCCCCCCATTCAAGCTTTTTTCAATCTTGCCTGATATAATCTAGTATGATAAGATTAGTGTGAATTTTGCGAACCTGCCTTTTTCACACTACGGATTATACTGCGCCGCCGAATTTCCTGCATTTTGGACAAGAGAGCTTGCAAAATAATTTGACCGATACAAGGCGGCTGAATGGAGAAAAAAAGGGAGAAAAGAGGATTTATATAATATGAAAATACTTGTAATAGAAGATGAATTTGCGCTGGCTGAGGCCATATGCCAGACGCTGAAAAATGAAAATTACCTGTCAAACGCCTGCTACGACGGTGAAAGCGGCCTTGATGAAGCGCTGACAGGCAGCTACGATGCCATTATACTGGATATCATGCTGCCAAAAATGGATGGTTTTACCGTGCTGCGGCACCTGCGAGCAGAGAAG
Source organism: Anaerovoracaceae bacterium (assembly GCA_963636105.1). Classification (GTDB taxonomy): domain Bacteria; phylum Bacillota; class Clostridia; order Peptostreptococcales; family Anaerovoracaceae; genus CAVHIG01. The sequence goes on along the minus strand of CAVHIG010000004.1, from coordinate 35,795 downwards.
CTTACAACGCCTGTCCTGCTGCTGACCGCGCGCTCCGACATAGAAAGCAAGGTCACCGGCCTCGATTCAGGTGCCGACTACTATCTCACAAAACCCTTTGAAATCCCTGAGCTGCTCGCCTGCATACGCGCTATCACAAGACGTCCGGATGCCATCGAGGAAAATGAGCCAAGCTTTGGCGACCTTACCCTCCGCACAAGCCTCTCCGATGTCTATTGCGCTGCCACCGGAAAATCCGTAAAAATGGGCATAAAAGAGCTTCAGCTTCTTGAACTCCTCATGAAGGGCAAGGGCCGTATCATAGAAAAAGAGACCCTCATAGAGCGCATATGGGGCTTTGACAGCGAGGCCGAATACAACAATATAGAAGTATATGTCTCTTTTGTAAGAAAAAAACTCGCCTTCGTCGGCTCAGATGTAAAGATAAAATCCACCCGCGGCGTCGGCTATTCACTGGAGGTACCCAGTGTGTAATTACCCTGAATATCTATGCCGACATTAGGCGGCGGAATGGAGATTTTGAGATGATAAAAAAGCTGAAGTATAGATTTCTTGCGACGATAATGCTCTTTGTCACTATTATAATCATCGCCTTTGTAGGCGCTGTCACAATCATCCCGGCAAGGGAAAATGACCGTCAGGCCGAGAGCTTTCTTCGCATGATGGCGGAAACTGCGGGAGCACCGGGCGATTCGGATTTCCCTGCCACTGCCTCGGATTCCGATAAAAGTATCCTGTCTGATTCAAAAGAGCAGACCGATGGAAATCCGCAAGCAGACTCAAAGCTGCAGGCAGATTCAAACCCTGAATCAGGCGTAGAACCCGCGCCGTTTCCGCAGGGAAATAATCCCGATATACGGCCTCTGCCGAAAAATGACAAAAGCCCCTATTCATTTGCAAACCTCATAAGCGCGGTTTTGGATGAGGAGGGAAATGTGCTTTCCTGGTACAGCGACAGAAGCGACCTTTATGACGAGGAGTATATACAGGGAGCTGCGGCCGAGCTTTTCCAAAGCGGCGATGAATTCGGCAAATTTGACGGGCAGTACTACCTGCTTTTGAAGCACGACCAGGCCGAAAATTTGGGCAAACCTGCTGAAACGAGAAATGAACCCGCGGGAAAAGCAGGTGCAGAAAATAATGGCGGAAATACAAGCGAAGCAGCCGCTACCCTCATATTACTCGACAACAGTATCGGCTTTGCAAGCCAAAGACTTGCCCTCTTGCTGGGGGCAGGCGCTGGAATCGTCGTTTGGGTAATTTTACTACTTTTGGCAATTTTCCTTGTAAATAAGATGACAAAACCTGTCAGCGAGGCCTTCGTAAAACAGCGCCGTTTCATAGCGGACGCAGGCCACGAGCTCAAGACGCCAATTTCAGTGATTTCGGCAAATGCCGGCGTCCTCAAAAGTGAAATCGGAGAAAGCAAGTGGCTTTCTTACATAAATACGGAGACTCACCGCATGGAGCTTTTGGTGAAGGAGCTGATGTCGCTGGCCGCGATAGACGACGGCGAGAAAAAGCCTGAGCATGTGGATTTTGACCTCAGTGATTCCGCGCTCAGCGCGGCGCTGCCTTTTGAAAGTCTGGCCTTTGAAAAGGGGCAGACTTTGGAATTTGATGTGGCTGAAGGCGTGCACATATGTGGAAGCAGATCACATGTCGAGCAGCTTGTCACCATACTTCTGAGCAATGCCGTAAAGTACGGTCAGGCAGGCGGTCTTATAAGGCTTTCTCTGTCGCAGGAGCGAAAAAAGGCCATTCTCAAGGTATATAATACAGGCGATGGCATCTCACCTGAGGATAAAGAAAAGATTTTTGACAGATTTTACAGAGCTGACAAAGCTAGAAGCCGCGAGCAAAACAGCTTTGGACTCGGCCTTGCCATAGCAAAGGCCATCTCAGACGAAGAAGGCGCGCACATAAGCGTGGACAGCAAGTATGGCGAATGGGTGGAATTTAGGGTGACCTTCCCCGGCGCGCACCAAAGCTGAGGCGGATGAAAATCTCATCAACATAAAGAAGCTTGACTTTTCGCCTCACGAATGTATAATATAAACGAGATTATCATAAATTATTTTATCATAAGGAGATCATGCATATGAAATTCATAGGCAGAAAAAGCGAGTTGAGTACGTTGAATGCGGAATATAACCGTGATAGCAGCTTTGTTGTTATCTATGGCCGCCGCAGGGTTGGAAAGACAACGCTGATCAAGGAGTTCTTGAAGAAGAAAACAGCCTTTTATTTCCTTGCCACAGAGGAATTAGAAAGCCAAAGCATGAAGCGGCTGGCGGGTGTTGTGGCCCGTACAACGAAAAATACATTGCTGCAGAAGGCAGCATTCACGGATTGGTTGGACTTGTTTCAGGTGATTGCTGACTATAAGCCAGAAGAAAAGAAGGTGCTTGTCATTGACGAGTTTCCATACCTCGTAAAGACCAATTCGGCATTCCCATCTATCCTGCAGAATGCCTGGGACGAGATTTTGAAAGAGCATAATGTGATGCTAATCCTGTCTGGCTCTTTGATTGGTATGATGCAGAAACACGCTCTGTCTTATAATAGTCCGCTGTATGGACGCAGAACAGCGCAGATACGCTTGGCACCACTGCCGTTTACGGACATATACGCTGTTCAAAAAAAGGCCTTTACCCAGTCAGTAGAACAGTATGCCGTAACGGGCGGTGTTCCGAAATATCTGGAGTTTTTTGAGGATGGACGGCCTTTGGAAGATCAGCTCAAGGATGCTGTTTTGTCCAAAAACGGCTTTTTATACGAGGAACCAAATTTCCTGCTGAAAAGCGAGTCTGTGACGGCGGTAAACTATTTTTCAATCATCAAGGCGATTGCAGACGGGAATCATAAACTGGGCAAGATTGCTGGCGTACTTGGGCAGGAAACCTCCGCGCTGACGCCCTATCTGTCTACGCTTTCAGACTTGGGCTTTATAGAGAAGCGGACGCCGATTACAGAAAAGAATCCGGAAAAATCGCGCAAGGGGCTGTATTTTATTGCGGACAATTTTATTCGCTTCTGGTTCCGCTATGTCTATCCCTACAAAGGTGAGCTGGAATTGGACAATATGCAGATCGTGCTGGATGAGATGCTCAAGGATTTCCGTGAGAAATTCGTTGCATTTGCTTATGAGGATATCTGTAAGACCATTTTTGCGGAGCTGTGCAAAAGCGGGACGTTTTCCTTTGTGCCATCCCTCATTGGCTCGTATTGGCTGAATGATTTTGATGGCGATACGGAAATAGATGTAATGTCTGTAGACCATCAGAACAAACGGGTGTTTGCCGGAGAGTGCAAGTACCATACAAAACCGGTAGATGCGCCGGTATACTTTGCGTTGAAAGAAAAGGTTGATAGTGCCGCAGAAATTCGCAAGGTTTTTCCGGGTTATGAAATTGTCTATGGCTTATTCAGCAAAAGCGGCTTTACGCAACGTATGCTGGATATTGCAATGGAAAGCACCGGTATTCTTCTGGTTAATGAAGATCATCTGGGTAATTGATAATTCAATGCAGACGCCTTCTGTCTTTGCAATAGTGGCCAAATGATTTGAGCTACTGAAAATTTCATCAACTAAATTATTTCAAATTCGCGGAGGAGCTTATATAATGTCGGACGTGAAATCCCAAGCTCCTCTGCAGTTTTTTTCTTATTGCCCTTTTTTTCAGAATAAATGCGATATAGTTGCTCTCTTGTTATCTCAGATATGTTTTTATGTGACGGCGGTACAAAGGCATTCGTTATTTTGGTAATTCCGACCTTCTCTATCAGTGCTCTGTCTATTGTATTTCCGTCACACATATATACGAGTCTCGACGCTAGATTTTCAAGTTCTCTAATATTTCCCGGCCAGTCATAGGCCTCCATGGCTGCTATCGCATCCTGAGTTATATTCACAAAATCCTTGCCGGCCTTATGCGCGGCGCGATTTAAAAAAGCTCTTGCAAGAAGTCCTATATCCCCATGCCTCTCGCGCAGCGGCGGAACTTCTATCGACAGCACCTTGAGGCGGTAGAACAAATCCTGCCTGAAAGTTTTTTCTTCTATGCATTCTTGAAGATCTCTGTTTGTCGCTGCTATGATTCTGACATCAATTTTCTGAGGCTTATTCCCACCTACCTTTGTTATGGTCAATGTTTCGAGCACTCTAAGCAACTTCGCCTGTAGGGCAAAAGACATTTCACCTATCTCGTCGAGGAAAATGGTGCCGCCGTCGGCAAGCGCAAATTTACCGGTCTTGCCGCCCTTGTTTGCGCCGGTAAAGGCTCCCGCTTCATATCCAAAAAGCTCACTATCCATAAGCTCGCTCGAAAAGTTTGCGCAGTTCAATGCAATAAAAGGTCCGCCTGCTCTATCGCTGCTATTATGAATCGCCTGCGCAAAGATATCCTTACCTACGCCACTTTCTCCGAGTATCAGTATAGTCTCATCGCTGTTGGCGAAGAGCTTTGCGGCATCTACGGTCTCTCGCATTTCATTGCAGCTAAACAAAATATCATCAAAAGTTTTGAGCGCCTTAAAACCTGCCATGTCTCCTACAATTTTTCGGTTTCGTTCAATACTCTTATATATGTCTATTGCACCTGTAGCTGTACCGTTTTGATCCGTTACCAAATAGCCCGAATTTATAAAGGTACACAGCTTACCTTTGTAGTAGATAGAATATTCCCTATCAAGTATATGTTTCCTTCTCTTTAAAATCTGCAAAAGCATCGCATTGTCGCTGACAGTCTCGGCAACAGGCTTGTCGTAAAGTTCTTCTGCTGTCGCACCCATGACTTCAAGTCCGTATTTATTCATATAACGCAATTTTCCGTCAGCAGATGCATAGGATACAGCTTCATCGGCACAGTCAAGTGCATCAAGTAACAAATCTCCCCTATAGGCGTACTTCTTGGCGGCAGCATAACTGTTCCTGATGATATCGGCTATCTGACTCACTGAAGTCAAATCGCATTTTTTGTCGCTTATCATGTAGAGTGTATATATTGCATTATCAGCAAGTCTCATTACATGACCTTCAAAGGCTGGCAAATAAATCTGACTTTCAAACATACTGGCATTATCATCCTTGGCAAACCATTGAGCATCAAGCTCCATGCCGCTTGTAAAGTTATATGCCCCCAAAATACGGCTATCTTTTGAAGCAAGCATCAAAATGCCTTCATCCGAAGCCTTGGCTCTGCATGCCGCCACAAAAAGCTCCCGAACAAGCTCATGCTTTCTCGAAAGTGCAGTTTCATCCACCGCAAATTTTTTGAGACATATGTTTACAAAAGTCATGTCTTACCTCCTATTTTTCCTTGCTTATACAGTATACTCTCATTTTGAATCCATGTCCAACCATTTTAAATTATTACATTTTTTCTTATACTGTACTCGTTACTGTCTAAACTCCAAGATAAGCACAGCAGAGAGCTGTGGAAAGATAAAGGACATGATCCGAAAACCATGTCCTTTATCTTTTGCAATTTATCTTTATTATAGTTATCTTTACGTCAAAGCTTCTAGTCAGCTATCTTTTCTCCGTCCTTGCTTCTTTTCTTTGAAGAAGTAAAGAAATTATAGCAAAGCGTAGCTAAAACGAGGAATCCAAGGTAACCTGTGAGAGGATAGAGTGTTCCTACGAGAGTTACAAATCCAACAAAACTTCCCAAAAGACCGAGTGCGGCGATAACCAAAACCAAAAGTCTCTTTTTCTTGAAGAAGGATACATTATATGTACCGAGGCGCTCAACCAATCCAAAGAGAAGTCCTGCAGCGGTAGTAAAAATTGCTCCGAGCAACATGAAAGCATATGCCCAGCCAAGGAATTTATTCAAAGAACATGCTACAGCGTACATAGGCATGTCATTTGTAAGCATTTCATTCTGATTCGTAACGATACCGAGTACGATAAACATTGCGAGTCCTCCGAGTGTAAGGCCACCGATGATACCGCCAATCTTAGCATCTTTTCTTGATTTTGCTTCATACCCCATAGGTGCGAGTACACATATTCCACATATAGTATTAAAAGATACATACAGCAATGCGCCCAAAATCCAATTGCCGGCTCCTGCATTCTCAATGTGCATAGGTGCGCTCATGAGATCATCAGAACCATTTATGAAGGCGATAATCGCAGTAACCACGCCGATAACTACCATAACAGGCACGATTACTGAGAAACTGTTGATAGTTGCTTCTGAACCGATCAGTACTACCAGTACAACTATAGCTATCATAATGGCTGCACCCACGGAGGAGTTTACTCCGGTAAGCGAATGGAAGAGGGAGCCTGCGCCCGCAAACATTATTACCATTACGCCAAAAGAGAAAAAAGTAATCAAAAGATTAAAAAATCCCTTTACATACTTATTATCCGGGGAAACCACCTTTTCGTAATCGCCCGTTCCGAGATTCCTCGCCGTAAGCATACATGCGACACCGAGGAAGGCGAAGAGAGCAGCCGCTATAATCGTTCCTATTACACCTTTAGCTCCAAAAGCACCGAAGAATTGAAATAATTCCTGTCCTGATGCAAAGCCTGCACCGATAACTGTCCCTACGTAGGTCATGCCGATACCAAATGCACCGAAACCTTCTTTTTTCTGTTCTGCCATAATTGCCGTCCTTTCTTTTCGAAACCAAGTAATAACTCATCAGCAGCACTTGCCATTTTAATAAGCAATACTCGTGCCAACTTCTTTTTTTCTTGTTTTGAACAGTATTTTGACACAAATCCGCTGATTTCGGCTAATTATGACTATATTTTTAAATTTGCAAATGTGTAAACATGTAAAATTATTTGCCAGTTTACACATTTCTTTTTTTAATTCTTTAGTTTTCAACCATTAACATGGTCATAGCACAATTGCTTTTTACATGTAAACGCTTTACACTTTTTAGCTTTGCCTATAAAATCATATTTTTTCTACATTTATATGCTTTTTTCAGTGCTTTTATTTTACCCTAAAGGTAACTACTCGATGCGATTTTTTCTTTTTTATATTGGCACAAAACTTGCTCATTACATGTTCCAAAGGCAGCACAAAACTTTTTTACACTTTTTACATTACTCACAAACCGTTTGTATTACTATTTTACAACAGAAAGGTGGCAACGACAATGACAAAAGAAGAAATGATTCGTGAAGGAGATCACAAATACATATCCGTAGTTCAGAAAATTCCTTATTACGATATGGTATTTGAGCGCGGAAACGGCGCACTGTTATATGATAGCGAGGGAAAGGAATACATTGATCTTCTCGCCAGCGCCGGTTCAGCCAATACTGGAAATGGCAATTTAGAAATAGCGGAGGCTGTATATGAGCAAATGAAGAAGCTTTGCCAGATAACGCCAGCGTATGTATATACAGAGAAAAATGTAGAGCTTGCAAAGAAGCTGACTGAGATAACTCCGGGAGATTTCCCAAAGAAGGTCGCCTTCGGACTTTCAGGCTCCGACTCAATCGACGGTGCTATAAAATTTGCAAAAGGCTATACCAAGAGAAACAGACTGATTTCGTTCAGAGGTGCTTATCATGGCAGCACATATGGAGCTATCTCAGTCTCCGCTCTCAGTCTCAACATGAGAAAGCACATCGATCCTCTTCCAGACGTAATTCATTTTTCATATCCGACCTGCTACATGTGTCCATACGGCAAGAAGGACGGAGAATGTAATCTCGAATGTCTGAACGAAATAAGAGAAGCTTTCAGCTCATATCTCCCAGCAGAAGAGGTTGCTGCTGTATTCTTTGAGCCGATTGCGGGCGACGCCGGCATTATCTGTCCTCCTAAGAAATACGTTCAGGAGCTCTATGCCCTGTGTAAGGAGCACGGCATACTATTTGTTGTAGACGAAATTCAGCAGGGTTTCGGTAGAAGCGGCAAATGGTTTGCAATAGAGCATTTCGATGTAGCTCCGGATATGATAGTATGCGGCAAATCAATTGGTGGCGGTCTTCCTATGGGTGCAGTTGTAGGTAGAGCAGAGATTTTGGATTGTCTCGAACCGCCAGCTCACCTCTTCACACTGGCAGGCAATACCACCGTATGTACGGCAGCATTGAAATCCATTGAAATCATTGAGCGCGACCACCTGCTCGAGAAAGCAACCGAAAATGGCGCATATTTCCTTGAGAAGCTGAAGGGACTTCAGGCCAAATATGATATTGTTGGTGATGTCAGAGGCTACGGTCTTTCAATCGCACTTGACTTCGTTGAAAGCCGCGCCAAAGATATGACTCCTAATAGAGACGCAACATTGAAGGTCTGCTGGAATTGTGTAAAGAACGGCGTATTTATCATATTCCTCGGCAAAGGCAGCTTAAGGATTCAGCCGCCTCTTGTAATAACGAAAGAGCAGATAGACACCTGTGTCGATGTAATAGAGGATTCCATCAAAAAGCTTCTGGCGGGTGAAATCCCAGACAGTGTTTTAAATGAGATAAAGGGTTGGTAAATCTCAAAAAAGGGAAGAGCTTCCTGCAAAGGAGCCCTTCCCTTTTGCTTTTGGGACATTTTCTCCAAATCATCCACATCCGCTCTTCGAAGCATATTGACAATGCAAATTTTTGTATATATCAACTACAGCTTCTGTATCTCCTGCGCGTACTTTTTAAAAGCTATTATTCCAAATAAGCCTTTATGAGTTTGAGTGCGGAAACGGCGCCGTCTTTGTGCGCTCTCTCGTATCCGTGCGACGCGTATACGCCCGGGCCTATGAGACCAAATCTCACATCATAGCCTGCCGCGAGCGTGCGCTCCACATCCGAGCCGTAGTGCGGATATACATCCACAGTGTAATTTGCGCCGGACTTCTTTGCGGCCGATATCAGATTCTTGAGCATGCCATAATGATAAGGCCCCATCGTATCCTTTGCGCAGATGGAGACATTGTGCTCATTGCACTTAATAGCCTTACCCACACAGCCCATATCTACGCTGAGACATTCCGTAGTGCCCTCAGGTATTGAAGAAGACGCGCCATGCCCTACCTCCTCAAACATTGAAATGTATGCATATACCTTCCTTTCAGGCACTACCTTCTCCTCAGAAAGATACTTTGCGTATGCCATCACGATAGCCACGCTGAGCTTGTCATCGAGGAATCTGCTCTTTATATATCCGCTTTTTGTAATCACAGTCCTTGTGTCGAAGCAAATAAAGTCGCCTATCGCGATGCCGAGCTTTTCGACATCTTCCTTGCTTGAGACATCCTCATCTATGACAATCTCGACAGTTTCAAAATTTCTTACGGTCTCATAGCACTTGTCATTTACGTGGAGCGAAGCATTTATAAGCTGGCAGGTGCCCTCATAGATACCGTCAAACTTTGTGATAATCCTGCAATTTTCGGCTTCTACATTGCTTGGTACGAGTCCGCCGATTCTGGTGATTCTGAGGCGTCCATCATCCTTTATCTCCTCTATCATAGCGCCGAGAGTATCGCCGTGAGCCTGCAGCACTATGGCATCATCCGCGTTCTTGCCACCAAGGTCCACTATAAGGCCGCCCTTTTTCATGCGGCTGGATTTAAATCCCATACCTTCAAACTCATCCGCCAGATAATTTTCAAGCTCCTCCGTATATCCCGAAGGACTGTCAATAGCCATGATCTTTTTCAGCTGATCAAGCATATAATCCATGTACTTTTCCATAACTTTCTCCTATTCTCTTCATCGGCTTTTTCATTTTAAATATGCAGCGAGGCCTAAGCTGCCTGAGGGACCATGTGTAAGTCGATTTGGTCCCGAAGGTAGGTGTAGGCCGAGCCACCAAAGACAGGTGTAGCCCCAAATCTTCCTTGCAAAGAAATTTAGAAATCAAACGAAGCTTTCCCGCAAGCCCTACTCCGGGAAAATATTTATAATTTCCTCTGAGGCCACCGCCGCCTCTATGAGAGCCTCGCAATCGAGGCGGCTCTCTGACTCCAAAATCCGCTCAAGCTTCGGCTTGGTCGCCGGATGCTTCGGCAAAAATACCGTACAGCAATCCTCATAAGGCTGAATCGAAGTCTCATACGTCCCGATCTCACGAGCCTTATCCATGATATCCACCTTATCCATAGCTATAAGCGGCCTCATCACCGGCATAGACACGGACGCATCCGTCACCACAAGCGCCTCCGCAGTCTGACTGGCCACCTGCCCGAGATTCTCACCCGTAATAAGCATCATACAGCCGCTCTTTTCAGCAACCTTCTCCGCTATACGCATCATAAAGCGGCGCACCAGAATAGTCGTCTCCTCCTCAGGACAATTTTGCACAATCTGCTCCTGAATCGGAAGTAGATTTATCACATGCATCTTAAAACGCCCGCAATATCCGGCCACAAGCCTTGCAAGCTCCTCGACCTTCTCCTGCGCCCTCTCACTCGTATAAGGATAAGAATGAAAATGCACAGCCTCTATAAGCATACCGCGCTTTGCCATCATCCAGGCCGCCACAGGGCTGTCTATGCCGCCCGAAAGCAGCACCATGCCCTTGCCGTTTGTACCGAGCGGCAGCCCGCCAAAGCCCGAAATTTTCGCGTTATATATATATGACTTATCATGCCTTACATCCACAAAGAGCAGACAGTCCGGATTATGCACGTCCACCTTCAAGACCTTGCAGCCTATGAGCACCTTTGCTCCTATTATCCTACCTATTTCCGGCGATTTCACTGGAAAGCTCTTGTCCGCGCGCTTTGCCTCTACCTTGAAGGTCTTTATGCCCTGCTTCTCAATCAAATCAAGCATGTACTTCACAGCCTCGCGTCCTATATCCTCCATTGTGGATTCAGCTTCCACAGCCGGACTTATCGATGCCACACCAAAGACCTTCGAGATCTGCTTTATAATCTGCTCAGAATCCAGGCGCTTATCCGCTCTCACAAAGATGAGCCCCTCATGCCTTTTCACCTCTACGCCTTCAAATTCCTTGAGTGAGCGCCTTATTCTATCCACCAGCATTCTCTCGAAATACGGCTTATTCATGCCCTTGAGCGCCACCTCGCCGCAGCGCACTATAAATATATTTTGCTCATTCATACCTTCTATACCTATTCCTTACAAATTTTCCGTTATTTGCTTTATCTAAAGCTTCCAAGCTTTCTAAATTTCCCCACAGCCTTCACAAGCGACTCTGCCACCATATTCATCTCATCCATAGTATTGAACTCCGAAAAGCTGAATCTGATCGCGCCCTCGACTTCCTTATCATTCAGCCCCATAGCGCGCAGCACGTGGCTCCCCGCCTTGCTCTTATGATTTGAAGCGCAGGCAGAACCCGTCGACACATAGATGCCGTCCTGCTCAAGCGTATGCAAAATCACCTCGCCTCTCGTCCCGAGAAACGACACATTGAGCACCGCCGGGCAGGCAAAATCGCCGTCCTCAAAGCCGTTTACCTTTATATCCCTTATCTCAGTCTTTATCCTTTCGAGGAGGAAACTGCGCAGCGTGCGCATCCTTTCCGTGCGCTCCGCAAAGCCGCGGTTTACCATCTCCGCAGCGAGGCCAAAGCCTGCTATCCCCGGCACATTTTCCGTGCCGGAGCGAAAATGCTTTTCCTGACCGCCGCCGTAGAAAAACGGCTCAATATTCAAGCCTTCCTTTATATAAAGCGCACCCATGCCCTTTGGTCCGTGTATTTTGTGTGCGGAGACCGAGGCCAGATCGATGAGTCTCATATCAGGTCTCACCTTACCAAAGGCCTGCACCATGTCAGAATGGAAGAGTATCCTGCTCCCATGCTCCTTATTGTATTCCTTTATAGCATTTCCAATCTCTGAAAGCGGCATGATAGTGCCAGTCTCATTATTTACAGCCATCACAGAGACTATTATCGTGTCCTCCGTAAGCGCAGCCTTGAGAGCGTCCATATCCACCATGCACCTGCCATCCACAGGCAGATATTCTAGCTCAAAGCCTTCCTTTTCAAGCCTTGCGCAGGCTTCTAATATCGCCGGATGCTCTACCCTTGTGGTGATTATTTTCTTTCCTGTCCTTTTTCTGGCTCTGGCCGCGCCAAAGAGTGCCGTATTGTCGCTTTCTGTCCCGCAGGATGTAAAGAATACCTCCTCCGGCTTTACTGAAAGCGCTCCCGCTACACGGCGACGACCTTCCTTCACAAGCTTTTCGGCATTCATGCCCAGCCTATGAAGTGAGGACGGATTTCCGAAACTATCGGCCATCGTCTCGCACATCAGCCGCGTCACCTCGTCGTATTGACGCGTAGTAGAGCTATTATCCAAATATATCATTTATCCTTTTCACCTAACTTTCCTTTATACATTCACAGCTTGCCCCTCTGCAAGTGCTTCCTTTTCTCCCTCTGTCATTTGATTCATCCATCTCTTGCTCTTCCAGCGGAAGAAGCAGATTATCGACTTCACAAGCTCAGTCGTAGCTACAAGCATGACTATTATATACAGCGGTGCATCGAGGTAGAGTACACTCAAAAATGCGATAGGCACCTGCATTACATTCAGTCCAAAATCCACAACAAGCGAATAAAGCGTATCTCCTCCCGCTCTCAAGACTCCGCATATGAAAATATACGCAAGCATCTTTGGCGTAATCGTAATAGCCCAGGCTCCGAGAGTCATCACAAGCAGCTTTGTAGTGTCGCCGTCAAAATGATATATGCCCGCTATAGGCTCTCTAAAAAGTATCAAGAGAAGCGTCATCACCACATTCAGGCCGCAGGTTATCAATAGCGAAATCTTTGAGCAGTGATAAGCATAATCCTTCTCACCGCGTCCCAGCGATTCACCTATTATAACAGATGTGGCATTTCCAAGCCCGAAATACATGCATTGGAAAAGGTCAGCCACAACTCCCGCTACCTGCACAACGGCCTGAGCCGCAGCCCCGAGTATGCCATAAGCAGAGAATACCAGCGAAACGCATACCGACCAGCCGCCCTCCGTGCCGACCACCGGAATTGCCGTCCGGAAAACTCTTCCAAACATGGTCTTATCTATATGCAAAAGATTCGAAATTCCTATTCTGAGCGGATGATCCTTCGAGAAAAGCACTATGCCTATCATCGCCAGCATCTCCAGGATTCTCGCGATAAGCGTCGCCATTGCCGCGCCTCGCACACCCATAGCCTCAAAGCCCAGCTTTCCAAAGATCAATATGTAGTTCAGCACGGCATTTACCACAACGGCACCCGCATTTATCGCTGTCGTAGCCACAAGCCTTTGAATCGCCCTCGAATTGAAGCTTATATTCATAGAGACAGCTGCCAAGACATAGGTAAAGCAGGCTATTCTCATATATTGCACGCCATATTCGATCACAAGCTCATCGCGCGAAAAGATCCATATGAGCTGCGGCGCAAAGACAAAGGCAATCACCGTCATCACAGCCGCTATGCCGACTCCCATTATATAGTCTATGCTTATGACCTTTTTTATCGTCTTTACGTCACGGATGCCCCAATATTGCGCCACATAGACAGACGCGCCGCTATAAAAGCCAAAGCACATCATACTGAAGAGCATGTAGATTTGATTCGCGGAGCCTACTCCCGCAAGCTGCTCTTCGCCCAGCACGCCTACCATAAGCGTATCTATCATATTCAGGCCGATTACTATCAGGTTTTGCAGCATCACCGGGATGGCCACTACCAGCATTTTTCGGTAAAAGCTTCCTCTTTCGTAGTTCAGATTGCTCACGCTCTCCAACAAATCACCCCTCTTTCCTCTGATAATCCCATTTTCTTTAACTCTCTCATATATGCAAGCATTTTTTTCTCTTGCATACGCTGCATCATCGTTATTTTACGAGCCTTGATTCTTCATTAAATACAACAACTCCCTTTTTACAGGGAGTTGCGTAAACTTCGTCTCTTGCGCAAAATGCCTCGTTTCCCGAAAAAGCCGGGCGTCTATTTTGCGTAATCCACCGCTCTTGTCTCTCTTATGACGTTGACCTTGATCTGACCCGGGTATTCCAGTTCAGACTCGATCTTCTTTGAGATCTCCCTTGCCAGGAATACAATTCCTTCATCGTTTACAGCCTCAGGCTTTGCGATAATTCTAATCTCTCGACCTGCCTGAATAGCAAATGACTTGTCTACACCAGGTGTAGTGTTTGCTATCTCTTCCAGTTTTGTAAGTCTCTTTACATAAGTTTCAAGAGTCTCTCTTCTGGCTCCCGGTCTCGCTGCCGACAATGCGTCAGCCGCAGCGATCAGCACAGCCTCCATGCTCTTTGGCTCATAATCGCCATGGTGAGCCGCCATGCCGTTTATAACGGCCTCGGATTCCTTGTACTTTCTGAGTACATCTATACCGATATCTACGTGAGTACCTTCAACTTCGTGGTCCAAAGCCTTGCCTATATCGTGCAAAAGTCCTGCTCTCTTTGCAAGCTTTACATCAAGTCCAAGCTCGCCTGCCATAAGACCCGCAAGAAGAGCTACTTCTACAGAATGCTTGAGAACATTCTGACCGTAAGAGGTTCTGTACTTCAATCTTCCGAGGAGCTTTATAAGCTCAGGGTGCAGATTGTGTATGCCTACTTCAAATGTGGCCTGCTCGCCCTCTTCCTTGATGATATTATTGACCTCTCTTTCGGCCTTGTCTACCATCTCTTCTATCCTGGCCGGATGAATTCTTCCGTCCACAATGAGTTTTTCAAGCGCTATCCTTGCGACCTCACGTCTTACAGGATCAAAGCCTGACAGTATAACTGCCTCCGGTGTATCATCGATGATAAGATCCACACCGGTCCTTGTCTCGATAGCCCTGATATTTCTGCCCTCGCGGCCGATTATCCTGCCCTTCATCTCCTCATTTGGAAGATTTACTACAGATACAGTGGATTCTGCCACATGATCCGCCGCACACCTTTGAATGGCTCCGGTAATTATCTCCTTTGCCCTTTTCTCGCCCTCTTCCTTCGCCTTGCTTTCGATATCCTTTATGAGAAGCGATGCCTCATATCTGACTTCCTTTTCACAATTTGAAAGAAGAATAGCCTTTGCGTCTTCCACTGTGAGGCCTGAGATTCTCTCAAGCTCTGCCATTTGCTTCTCGACAAAACCGTCGAGCTCTTTCTGTTTATCAATAAGTGATTGCTCTTTTTTTGTAATGCTTTCTTCTTTTTTCTCTATATTATCCAGCTTTCTGTCAATAGATTCTTCCTTTTGAATTAATCTCTTTTCTGATCTCTGTATCTCGGCTCTGCGCTCGCGTATCTCGCGTTCTGCGTCGCTTCTCAGCTTGTGAGCTTCTTCCTTTGCCTCCAGTGTGATCTCTTTTTTAATAGTCTCTGATTTGTGCTCTGCGTCAAGAATTAAATTTTTAGCTTTCATCTCAGCACTACCGATTGTCTTTTCGGCAGTAGTCTTTCTGATTATGTATCCGACTAAAACGCCTATTCCTAAGGCAATTGCAATAAACAGTATCGTCAATATTATTGTTTTAATATTGTACACCTCCTCATCATTTTAAATTTCCAAATTATTCCCTATCTTCCATCTCCATTCCCAATTTGATGTAGTAGTTTCGTAATAAATTCATACAAAATCTATTGCATTACAATAATTGATATTGATATAAACATACATTAATATTATAATATTAAGTGCAACAAAATGTCAAGATAGTGAGAGTCAAACAATGAAGAATTTCGTACATATATTTAAAAACGCGGACAAAGTGCTTTTGGTACTTCCCTTACTTTTTGCGGCTATGAGCCTTCTGATGATCATGAGCACCTCATATGATGGCGAGATAGAGCTTTCCCGTGATGTGATAGTACAGGCCTGTGCCTATGGTCTCGGATATATCGCCATGTTTGTGATATTCCAACTCGACTATAATTTTTACCAGCATTTCGAAAAGATACTGTACGCGGTCTCAATATGTTTTTTGCTCACTGTATATATACCGGGACTAGGTCTATCTCAATACGGCTCTCGTGCCTGGATAGATCTCAAGTTTATCACCATTCAGCCTTCGGAATTCGTAAAGCTTTTTTATGTCATACTGCTTGCTATGTATCTCGCAAGACATAGAGATGAGCTCAAGGAATTCAAGGGCATAGCCCTCGCGCTCCTCTATGCCGCGCCGTTTCTGCTTATAGTAATCAAAGAGGATTTGGGCAGCGGCATTGTAATGGTAGCTATCTGGATAGTTATGATATTCTTTGCCGGCATCTCTTATAAGTGGTTTGGAATCGGCGCTGCTTCCGCTGCTGCCGCCATTCCGGTCATATACCATTTTCTGGATCAATATCAAAAGGAAAGGATTATAGCCTTCCTCTATCCGGAGGATCTTTCTCTTAAGGGAAATTGGCAGGTTTGGCAGTCAAAGATAGCCATAGGCTCCGGCGGCTTTTTCGGCAAGGGACTCTTTAAAGGCACACAAAAAAGTCTGAAGTACCTGCCGGTACAAAAATCAGACTTTATCTTTGCTGTCATCATAGAAGAGCTGGGCGCTATCGGCGGCCTCATCCTTCTTGGACTGTATTCAATTTTCATCTATCGCATAGCAAGGATTGCAAGAGATGCTGTGGATCTGTACGGTGCTCTCATCTGCGTCGGCTTTATCGGCATGTTTGGCTTTCAGATCTTCGAAAATATAGCCATGACCATGGGCATGATGCCTGTCACCGGAATCACGCTCCCTCTCATAAGCTATGGCGGTTCCTCGGTGCTCGCCTCCATGATGTCACTTGGCATAATCATGAATGTCGGCATGAGAAACAAAGCGCTGAATTTCTAAATCACGCGATCCGCGATTTGTTCAAAGTTTTTACGTATGTATGTATTCTTTTTGAGAACGATAGGAATTCCCTTATTTGCCGCGATATGGATATTTTCGTCGTCCTGGATGATGCCTGCAAGCTCAAGCCGCATCATCGATGTAATCTCAGGAAGCGAAGGCACAAGCCCTGAATTTATGAGATCCGCGTTTACCTTATTGAGTACATAAGTGCGCTCCTCTATTCCCATCTGGGCCAGACATTTATCTACAACATCCGCATCCCTAATCGCGGAATACTCCGGAGTCGTAAGTATGATAGCCTCATCTGCCGGATATGCCGCCAGGCGAAAGCCCTCATCAAGCCCCGCCGGTGAGTCCAGTATGATATAATCAAACTTGTCCTTTAGCTTTCCGCAGAGCACCTTCATGTGCAGAGGCGTGATATCCTCCTCTTTCTTGTATTGCGGGGAAGCCATGACATACAGGCTCTCAAAGCGCTTATCTCTTATCAAAGCCTGCTTTATGCGGCACACCCCGAGAAGCACATCTGCTACATCATAGACTACTTTATTTTCTATGCCCATGCAAAGATCGAGATTTCGAAGTCCCATATCCATATCGATAAGGACGACCTTATATCCCCTCTCCGCAAGCACCGCGCCGAGATTTGCCGTAAAGACCGTCTTGCCCGTGCCTCCTTTGCCCGATGTCACCGCAATAACCTTTCCCATTCTATGTCAATTCCTCTCATTCTAATTTAAGCCTGTCTCCAGACTGTAGTCCTCGTATTCCTGATCAAGATGCAGATACGCACCTATGATTTCCCTCGCCACAGGGGCTGCATACGCTGCCGTTCCTCCTTGAAAAAGAAGTACCGCAACAGCAATCTTCGGATCCTCCTCCGGTGCCAGCGCAACTACCCAGGCGAAAGGATCGTACTCTGATTTGAATCTGTCCATCTTCGCAGTGGTCACACTGCCGTTTCCGAGATTTATCACGGCCTTCCTCACAGCGAGATCACGCGTAGTGTAGGTATCCGGATATTCCTCCATAAGCCGCGACATTTCCTCTTCGACCTGCTCCCAGCTTACACCCGGAAGAATGCTGCCCAGATAAGTCTTTATATATTCCACCTCATCAGCCCAGTTTATCTTACCGTCCTTATCCGCAGTACCGCTCTTTGCCACAACCGATACCGGAAAGTTTGAGAAAATGGCGCGCAAGCTTCCCTTTGAGCCCTGCGCTACAAGCTTCATGCCGCTTATAATATATTCGAGATTTTCCTCTGTAATGCTTACCTTTGTAGGTTCTTCCTTTTCCTTCTCGCCCTGGCCTTCTATCGCCTTGATCAGGCTCACCTTATTGTGCTTTCCTTCATTTCCGATAGTAGCCACATAATTTGCCATTTGCAGCGGCGTATAGGCATTTTCACCCTGGCCTATGGCGATACTGAACTCATCACCGAGCGTCCACTGCGCATAGTTGAAATATGTATATTTGCACATATCTGTTACAGTGACGATCATTTCATCCTTGATGCCCACCTCAGACATGCGCGAAAGCAGCTCGTTTCTGGAAGGATTTTCCTCTGCCCAGCTCACAATCTCTTCTATATATTTTTCAGTCAGCTCAGGATCAGCGAGCACCTTACGCTTGAAATATTTTTCAGAATTTGCATTCAGCGCATACCTAAGCATATTCTTAGTGGAATTCATCTTCTTTTCAGCGGAAGGTCTTGTAGCCACAGTCTCAGTAATTTCAATACCTGTCGGCTCTCCCAGACCATACTGCTTTGCATATTCCATTATTGTGTCTATGTCGAGACTATAGCCCAATGATTTACCCGTATAATAATCCTTGCCTGTGCCTATGTCATAGAAGTAGTAGTTGCAGGAAACTTCGAGGGCATGTGGCAGATCCACATATCCGTGAGTCGTGTGATACAAGGTATATACCAGGCAATTGTAGTCTCTGTTTCCGACGCTTATATAACCGGCATCTCTCAGCTTTTGAAGCGGGCTAAGACCCTGGTCCATCGCAGCGGTAGCTGTCACCATCTTGAATGTAGAACCGGGCTGAACCGCGGAGCGCGTAGCCACATTGTAAAGCGGCGCGGGCGCAAGGGAATCTCTTGAATTTGTGCTTTGAAGGCTCGCCCAGTCGCTGCTGCTTATTCCGCGCACAAAAAGATTCGGATCAAAATCCGGATAGCTTGCCATCGCAAGCACATCTCCCGTCTCTACTTCTATGGCTACCGCAGCACCTACAGTGGCATTTCTGAAGGTCTTATTGTATTTGTAATTGCCATAGCTACTCTTGAAGGTGCCGCCTATCTGTATTTGATTAAGTGCCTGCTCAAGCGCGTCTTCTGCCACCTTTTGCAGGTCGAGGTCTATCGTAGTATATACGTCGCTGCCCTTTTTCGGGCTTGTCTCACTGAGAGTCTTTACCTTCTCTCCTCTGGCATTTACCTGCACATATTTTGTACCATCTGTGCCCTTTAAGGTACTTTCAAGCGAGCTCTCAAGACCGGACTGTCCTATGAGGTCATTTGCGTCATAGCCAAGCTCATCTACATACTTTTCCTTATTTGCCTCTGAAATCTTTCCGAGATAGCCCAAAACGTGTGAAGCCGTAGTGCCATTCGGATAGTATCTGATAGTTTCGGATACTATATCCACACCGGTGAGCTCCTTGCTAAGCTCCTCAATTTTTATGATCGTCTCATCGCTTATTCCTGTGGCCAGTGTAGCGGATACATATTGTCTGTAACCCATGTCCGCAAGCTCATTTCTCACAACCATTATTTTTCTGGCATCGGAATCAGAAAGACTTTCATCTATCTCAAATTTTTCACGCAGCATATCAAAGGCTTCTCTTGCGTTTAGCTCCTTTGCCTCTCCTGTCTTTTTTTCAAGACTTTCGCTGTCGATGTTATACTTCTCGAGAAAGCTCTCCTTATCCATGTCCGCGGTATACTTCATGACCTTTACGGATATAGGAGGATAGATCTTGCAAATATTCTGCAGATACTCCTGCGCCTCATATACATCATAAGTCTCATCCACTGAATACATAGCACGCAGACTTGAAAACGCTTCCTCCGCAGTCAGATTCGTAGGAAGTTCCATGGATTCAAGCCAGCTTTCTATCTCCTGCTGATATGTATACTCACAGCCACCGTCCTCTGTAAAAACTATCGAAAAATTGTCATTATACTCATCGCCGCTGGCTTCAAATATATTTATCAAAGTCAGGGCTCTTTCATTTACCTCCTCATCCGTAAGAGCATTGTCACTGAATTGCACGGAAAAGGTCTGTACATTTCCGGCAAGCACTCTGCCGTATCTATCATAGATTTCACCTCTTGAGGCAGACGTAGATACCTGCTTTACACTCAGGTTGTCTGAGGCCTCCGACCATTCCTCATGCTGAAAGACAGTCACGACAATAAGCCTTATGGCCAAAAGCAGCATAAGGATGCTTATTGCAATCAGAAGCTGTGTATATCTTGATTGAAGCTTTCTTATCATCTATAGAACCTATCCTGTCTGTATTTTACGACCTTCCTGATAACAACCATGTAAAAAATCACCGCAAATGGTATATTGTAGCAAATGCACTGCGGCTGCATCTTGAGCATATAGACAAATGTATATGAAGTGCCCAATACTGCCATTACGCACCAATACAGAAGATTGTATGCAAAGGTACTTATAATTGTAACCAATATAATGGCACTCAGCTTCTCCTTGTTGGTAAACTCCGCCGCGAGCATCACGGCAAGGCCCACAACAAAGAGAGCAAAAGATGTCACTCCCGCATATTGTGCAAAACAAATGTCATACAAAAGACCGGAAGCAGCTCCCAGCACGATTCCGGCAAATCCGTTTTCATATAAAAAGGCTGTCACGATTGTAAGACAGAGCAGCAAGTTTGGCGCAGCGCCCAGGATTTTAATGTTATTTAACAGGCTGCCCTGTAAAAAAATCGCGATGATATATACTATTATCCCATATCTGTACTTCATATGATGACCGTCACCTTCTGAAGATTTTTAAGATCAGCGCTCGGCTCTATCTCTACAGTCTTGAGCTGTGTGTCCTTATCATATTCCACAGAAATTACTTTTCCTATTTCTATTCCTTCAGGATATATTCCGATATTTGAAGTAATGAGAAGATCTCCTTCTATGACTGTCGCCTCACTATCGAGCATATATCCGTTCAAAGTGCCATTTCCGTCACCCTGAAGTATGCCCAATATGCTGAGATCACGAAATACTCTAAAGCTCACCTTTTGAGCGTCATCCACTATCGTCATCACCTTTGACCAGCTTGAGCCCACCTCGTATACCGTGCCGACCAGTCCATCACCACTCACAACTACGGCATCCTTATATATGCCGCTGTCGCTTCCCTTATTGATTGTAAAGACGCCAAAATAAGAGGTGGAATCCATAGCGATTATATCGCAGGTCACAAGGTCATTTGTACCCTCTACAAAGTCGTAATTCAATACCTCAGAAAGATTTTGCAGTTCTTCAAGATCCTGTTTTTTAAGAGAAGCCTCCACAAGCTCCTTTCGAAGCTCCGCATTTTCTTCTTTCAATGCCTCATTTTCTGAGAGCACGCTCCGGAATTCGAAAATCCCCCTAAAAGCATACTTTAGGCTGTTTCCGGCAGCACTTAGTGGCCTCTCTACGGCGTATACCACGGTCTTTGCAGCCTTACCTACCGGAGTGGAATTTCCCTCTAAAAAATACGATGTGCTGATCACAATTCCTATGACCAGCAACACGCATAATGAAATTGAAATAAGCCTATGCTCTTTTATCCATTTCATTTATAATCTTTTTCTCCTATTTGCTACATAACTCTTCAATTTATCGATGTGCTTGAGGCTCTTTCCGGCGCCCATGACAACCGCCTCAAAAGCATTTTCAGCCACGCGCACTTTCATGCCCGTTCTCTGCTCTATGAGCTTATCGAGATTATGTATCATGCCTCCTCCGCCGGCCAGCACGAGTCCGTTTGTGACAATGTCAGCAGAAAGCTCAGGAGGACAGTTTTCAAGCGTAGCCTTTACACCGTCTACCACAACCTCTATAGAATCCTTGAGCGCCATCTGCATATCTCTTTTTGTGATAGCTACTACCTTTGGAAGGCCTGTAATCGCGTCTCTTCCCTTCGCGTCCATGGTAGTCTCGTCTTCTTTTCCGTTTTCATCCACGTCCACTATCGCGCAGCCCATGTGAATCTTAAGCTCCTCCGCTGTGCGTTCTCCGATGTGGAGTCCGTGCTCCTTGCGCATATATTGCACAATCGCGTCATTGAACTTGTCGCCCGCGTGGCGTATGGATGTGGAGGAAACGATTCCGCTCAAAGCGATTACGGCTATGTCAGTAGTGCCGCCGCCTATGTCTGCGATCATGCAGCCTTTTGCGTCGTCTACGTCAAGTCCGGCTCCTATAGCGGCTGCCATAGGCTCCTCCAGAATATATACGTCCTTTGCGCCCATTTGGCGAATAGTATCCTCTACCGCGCGCTTTTCTACTTCAGTTACACCGCTAGGCACTCCCACTACGACGCGAAGCTTTACACTGCCTGCCTTCTTTCCGAGAGCCTTTCCAATCATGTCCTTGAGCATCTCTACTGTCATATCGAAGTCTGAGATTACTCCGTCCTGCAGAGGTCTGACTACATTTATATTATCCGGCGCCCTGCCTATCATTTCCTTTGCGGCTGTACCCGTAGCGATAAGCTTTCTTGTATATTTTTCCATCGCTATTACAGACGGCTCGTTTACAACGATGCCCTTATCCGCGATATATATAAGCGTGTTTGCCGTACCTAAATCTATACCCATATCCTTTGTAAAACCCAAGCACATAGTCTTTTTACCTCCGCGTTTGTCTCCCATTTTTTCTTCCTCTTTACATGTTACATAAGATTTTTGTCTCGAAAGCTCACATATATACCGTCTCCTATGATGATGTGATCGACTACCATAATGCCGAGGATTTTTCCCGACTCGACAAGCCTTTTGGTAATGTCTATATCAGCCTGACTTGGAGTGGGATCACCGCTCGGATGATTGTGTACAAGCGCTATCGCGGCCGCAGCCTTCCGGACAGCAAACTGGAATACCTCTCTCGGGTGTATCACTGTCGAGCAAAGGTCACCCACGGCTACATTTTCAATGCTTATGATCTCACCCTTGGCATTGAGCAAAAGAATCTTCATGAATTCCTTCTTGTAATAGCGCATATCTTCCATGAAAATTCTTGAAAGTGTAAGCGAATCTGTGACCGCTATGCGCTTTTCTCTCGGCCTTGTAGCGAGCCTTTTTCCAATCTCCACCGCAGCTGCAAGCTGGCAGGCCTTTGCTATGCCTATGCCCTTAAACTCCGCAAGCTCTTGCGGAAGGCATTCGGCAATGCATGCAAGTCCCTTTTCATCATGCGAAATGAGCTCACTTGCAACAGCGAGCGCGGACATATCCTTTGTCCCCGTGCGCAAAAGTATCGCGAGAAGCTCTGAGTCCGATAAAATATCAGCTCCGTATTTCATAAGCCTTTCCCGAGGTCTCTCCTCAGGCGCAAGCTCCTTAATAAGCATAAATTGACTCCCCCCTTTTTGTCATTTTTTGTAATCCAAAGCTATTCGAATACAAAATCACAAAGGGCAGCCTCTATTCTCCATACGTTCTTTTATTTTATCATTTTACGGATTATGTTACAAGGGCAATAAACGGATTTTAAGTGAAGATTTTTAGTCTTTTCATTCCTCAAAAAAGGCAGAGCCGGAATTTTATCCTAGCTCTGCCTGATTTTTATAAAGCTATCGCATTACAATTTCAATAATTCAGCCGATTTCCGCACTTTCTACAGCTCATGCATGAAAAGTCCGGAGCCAAGCTTTGGCTCAAACCATGTCGATTTCGGCGGCATTACAAGACCCGCGTCCGCTACCGACAAAAGATCCGCGATATCCACAGGATATACCGCAAATGCTACCGTCATATCCTCCTTGCAGCGTCTCTCAAGCTCAGAAAGTCCTCTTATACCTCCTACAAAATCAATCCTCTTATCCGTACGCGGATCCTCTATTCCAAGCACAGGATGCAAGAGATTCTCCTGAAGCACGGACACATCCAGGGAGCCTATCACATCGTCCGCCGGAATTATTCTCTCCTGCGCCGTAAGCTTATACCACTTGCCCTCAAGATACATTCCGAAAATATGCTTGCCCTCCGGAGCATACGGAGACTGCGCAGTTTCCGCAACATCAAAGCCCGCCTCTGCTACCTTCGCCAAAAATTCTTCCTTTGTAAGTC
Source organism: Anaerovoracaceae bacterium (assembly GCA_963636105.1). Lineage (GTDB taxonomy): Bacteria > Bacillota > Clostridia > Peptostreptococcales > Anaerovoracaceae > CAVHIG01. Next base: position 11,741 of record CAVHIG010000004.1, on the reverse strand, counting down.
CGTTCAAATCCTTCACAACACGGTTGTAGTCAAAAATTTTGAGGTCATTGTCCGGGAATACGACAGCCATAAAGTAGTTGAATTCCTCATCGCCCGTATAATCAGGATGCTCCTCGCGGCGCTTCAGCCCTACCTTGCAAGCGGAAGCCGATCTGTGATGACCGTCCGCGATATAGAGTGCCGGAATCTGAGCAAAGAGTTCCACAAGGCTTGCAATCACAGCATCGTCTGATATTGCCCAAAGAGCGTGGCCTATGCCGTCACCCGTCACAAGATCATACTCCGGAGCGTGATTTGCCATCCAGCCCGCGAGAATTGTCCTCACGCGCAGATCATCCCTATATGTCAGGAAAATCGGCTCAGTATCCGTATTGCACACGTCAAAATGATTTATTCTGTCCAGTTCCTTCTCCACACGCGTAAATTCGTGCTTTTTTATGGTATTATCCATGTATTCGTCGATTGCGAAGGTCGCCACGATGCCTGTCTGCACACGTCCATCCATCGTCTGCTTGTAGATGTAGAGCATAGGCTTTTCCTCGCGGATGAGCACTCCGTCAGACAAATATCCAAGTATGTTTTCCTTTGCCTTTGCGTAAACAGCGGGAGCATAGGGATCAGCCTCGTCCGGCAAATCGATCTCGGATCTGCATATGTGCAGGAAGCTGTACGGGTTTCCCTCGGCCATTTTCGCCGCTTCTTCCCTATTCATTACATCATATGGCAGAGATACCACTTTCTCCGCATATTCCGCCGCCGGTCTGATTCCTTTAAAAGGTCTTAATGTAGCCATTTTTACAACTCTCCAATCTTATTTAATATAGTGTCTATAACTTCTTCTTTTGTCATATTGCTGGAGTCTATCTCCTCCGCGTCCGCCGCCTTTCTAAGCGGGCTCACCGCGCGTGTCGAATCCGCAAGGTCGCGCTTTCTCATATCCTCAAGAACCTCATCAAAGCTGACATTTTCGCCCTTTTCTGTAAGCTCTTTGTAACGCCTGTTTGCTCTCTCGTGCGCAGAAGCAGTCAGAAAGAATTTGTATTCTGCCTCGGGAAGCACCTTTTCGCATATGTCGCGTCCATCCATAATTATGCTCTTGCGTCTGCCCATGGCCTGCTGAAGCTCCACAAGCTTTGCGCGCACCTCAGGATAAGCCGAGCAGGTCGAAGCCATTTTCGAAATCTCCGGCGTCCTTATTTTATCGCTTATATTTTCACCGTCAAGTAGCGTGTCGCCGTCCTTAAAATCTATCTCCGTGCATGCAAGAAGGCTCTTTATTCCTTCTCTGTCGCCTGCGTCTATGCCGCTTTTCAGCATCTTATATCCGAAGGCTCTGTACATCGCGCCCGTGTCTATGTATTCGATCCCGAGCCTTTGGGCTACGGCCTTTGCGATTGAGCTCTTGCCCGCACCGCTCGGTCCGTCTATTGCGATTCTTATAATTCTGTCACTCATTTTTTCGTGTCCTCTTTTTATTTTCTTGCGGAAACTTCGCCGTCTCCGGAGCCTCCGCAGGTCTCTGCTCTCCGCCGTTTCCGCTGCTACTGCTGCTTTTTATTGATGAGCTTTTCAATCTCGGCGGCAAAGGTATTTACATCCGCAAATTGCCTATATACGGACGCAAAACGCACATATGCCACTTCGTCCAATTTTTGCAATTGCTCCATTATGAGCTCGCCTATAAATTTGCTCTGGACTTCCTTTTCCATGAGATTATTCAGTCCGCGCTCAATCTCGTCCACTACCCTTTCAATATCTGCCAATGGCACAGGACGCTTTTCGCAGGCCTTTATTATGCCGTTTAATATCTTATTTCTGTCAAAGGCCTCCCTGCTGCCGTCTTTTTTGACGACTACAAGAAGCATCTCTTCGACTTTTTCATATGTTGTAAAGCGCTTGCCGCACTTGTCGCATTCTCTTCTTCTTCTTATAGCGTGGCCTTCTTCGGTCGGCCTTGAATCTATAACCTTTGTGTCCTGATTCTCACAAAACGGACATCTCATAATCCTTACCTCCTAATTCTGCCGTCGTATTCACTAAAGAATATGATATCACATCTCCCACTTTTTTACAAAGGTTAGTGTAAAATTTGATGGTTGGATTTTTTTCACGCTAGGGATTAGACTTGTAACGCGCGCTTTTTCCTTCTACTCCGTAGAATGACTGCGGGCCCGGAAAGAGATTCTCTCCGGGCCCGCATATACTTATCACAATTCACACACAAACTTTTATATAAGTTTTTTGATATTTGCTTTGTTCATTTCTATATTCTGTCCTTGAGTCTGCCGTCCGCAAGCCTTGTAAAGTAGCTCTTGTTTTCCTTTGCCACAACCCCGCTAAGTGCAATGATGGCGATGAGGTTCGGGAAGGCGATGAGGCCGTTGAATATATCGGCAAGGTTCCAAACCGCTTCTATGCTGAGGAATGGTCCTATAAATATGCATACGATGTATATCCATCTGTATACCTTGAGTGCTGTCTCATTTTTATATCCCATCAGATATTCAAGGGATCTCTCACTGTAATAGTTCCAGCCGAGTATCGTTGTGAATGCAAAGAACGCAAGGCATATCATAAGGAGAAATGCTCCTACGCTGAAATCCCAAGGGAGTCCGTTTCCAAGCGCGTTTATCGTCACAGGAGCGCCTTTAAGTCCAAGCTTATGCGAGCCAGTTACGATGATGCTGAGTCCTGTCAGATTACAAATGATGACAGTATCTATAAATACTCCCATAGAATTTATAAGTCCCTGACGTACAGGCTCCTTTGCCTGAGCAGCTGCTACCGCTATAGGCGCAGAGCCGAGACCTGCCTCATTTGAAAAGCAGCCTCTCGCCACACCCTTTTGCATAGCAAGCATCATAGCGCCCAGTGCGCCGCCCGCAACGGCATCAGCTCCGAAGGCTGACGCAAAGATTTCCTGAAATGCAGATGGAATCTTTGAAGCATTGAATACGAGTACAAGCACTGTCGTTATTATATAAAGCGCGCTCATGAAAGGCACTACATAGCTTGATACTGTCGCGATTCTTTTGATACCGCCGATTATTACAAGACCTGCGCACAGTGTTACGATGACAGTAGCTACCAAAGTCACCATTGTGATCTCCACAGCGCTGTCTCCGCTTCCTATTGTAAAGAGCGCGTTGCCGCCGTCCGGATTAAAGAAGGTATTTGCAGCGGATACGATTCCGTTTGTCTGGGTCATTGTGCCGATACCCAAAAGAGCCGCGCCTATGATGAATATTGCAAAGAGCTTCGCCATCCATCTCCAGCCTCTGCCCATGCCCTTTTCTATGTACATAAACGGTCCGCCGAGTATATGTCCGTCAGATGCCACCTCGCGGTATTTTACTGCCAAGAGACATTCTGCGTATTTTGTACCCATACCGATGAGCGCCGCCACAATCATCCAAAAGAGTGCTCCCGCGCCGCCGACAACAACCGCCGTTGCCACACCTACGATATTTCCTGTACCTACAGTAGCAGACATCGCCGTACAGAAGGCTCCAAAGCTCGAAACCTCGCCGTGCTCTACGCCCGGCTCCTCGGATAGCATATAACGGAAGCCTTTGATGATGCGGAATTGCGAAAAGCCCAGTCTAAAAGAAATAAAGAGGCCCACGCCCATAAGAAGTACCAGAAGAGGTACGCCCCACACGATATCGTCAATTTTGACGATAAGTTCACTGATAGTCATTTTTTTGTTCTCCTTTTTACTTGAAAATTAAGCAAAAAATTTAAAAAGCCGAGCTTTGCTCGACTTTCCGGAGAGGTAACATAAGCTTGCACTAAACGCTCTGTCCTCTTTGCCTGAGATATCACAGGAGACTTGCTTATTTTCTCCTGCTTAAACCTTCGGCGCCCGCTATACGGGACTCTCCAGAGAGTCAGCTTCTTTTTATGTCAAGGCAATTTAAAACTGCGCCCTGGCTAATGAAAACTAACGAATCTACATTAGCACAAAACGCAGCATATTGCAATACCTTTTTAATATTTTTTATGTGGATTTTGTGAAATTATTTTGCCTGCGCTCCGCGAAGCTATCCTTTGATCACAACGGACTCCTTGATGAGATTCCATACCTTATCCATAGTAAGAGTTACGATGATATTTTCCTTGCCTACATATTCCTCGTATGTCGAGCCGTAGGATTCCTTGAAAGCATCGTCATCCTCAAAACCGGATTGAGTGATCAGATCGGCAAGTCCTTCCTTATACTCATCATTTGTGAGCATGAGATCCTCCTTCTGCGCTATCGCAAAGAGAACCAGCTCGTTTTCAATTACGCCCTTTGCATACTCCTCGGCATCCGCATTGAATTCTTCCTCAGTCATATCCATGCTCTCGATGAAGCTGTCAAAATCAGTGCCCATATACTCCGCGTATTGCTCGTAATAAGTACGATAATCCTCAGTGCACTTTGTCATCTCGTCCTCAGGATATTTCAGGAAGGTGCAGCTCTCCACAATTCTGTCCCAGATATCGCTTTCCCAGGTAGACTCTGCCGTCTCATATGCCGTATCATAGAGCTCATCGTAGATCTCCTGCTCGTATGCCTCTATGCTGTCACAATCGCTGTTTTCGGTCACAAAATCGAGATTGTACTCCGGCGTGATTGTATTTCTGATGCTATTTATCGTGACTGTAAATTCCACAGCCTTTCCGGAAAAATCCGTATTATTCTCATATGGATCAGGGAATGTCAGGTCAAGCACAACCGTATCTCCTACATTTTTTCCGATAAGACCTGACTCAAAGCCGTCTATAAAGGAGCCTGAGCCGATTGTGAGGTCATAGCCGCCATCGTCCGGATCCGTAGAGCCGCCTTCGAATTCCTCACCGTCCATCCTGCCTACATAATCGATATTTACAGTATCTCCGTCGGCCACTACACCCTCAGCCACATACTCATATGTTGCGGCAGCCTCAAGCCTCGTCTGAATCTCAGCCTGAACCTCCTCATCCGTGACCTCAGCCGTGATTTCCGATGCTTCCAGCCCGAGATACTCTCCAAGCTCCACATACTCCGTCAGATCGTAGTCGTAAAAGCCCTCAGTTGCGTCTTTACTTTCACTGCTTCCGCAGCCTGTCATTGCAAAGGATAGGCTGAGTGCAGCCGCCAAAATTATCGCCAATTTCTTCTTCATCTTATTTCGGATGCGCCCGGGCACCCTTCCTCCTAATCTAAAATATCGCCTGCTCGCCGCGTACTCATGTCTCGCGGAAACTGCGCCGTTTCCGCGAAAAAAGGCCGTTTCCGTAAGAAGCCGCCGTTTCCGCAAAACAGCAAGTTAATTTTACCACATTCCGGCCCCTAAAAAAAGCCTCAATGCTCAAAACTCACAGAAAATTCAAAAAGACCCGAAGCGCATAGCCCGGGTCCTTGATTTTATATATGTAATATGTGTCTGTGCGTCCTATAAAACGTCTGTCCTACAGAGCCTTCTTTGCTGTCTCGCAAAGTGCAGCAAAACCTGCAGCGTCATAGATAGCCATCTCGGAGAGCATCTTTCTATTGATAGCGATGCCGGACTTCTTGAGGCCGTCCATGAGTCTGGAATATGACAGGCCATTCATTCTTGCGCCTGCGTTGATTCTTGCGATCCAGAGCTTTCTGTAATCTCTCTTCTTGAGCTTTCTGCCTACATATGCGGAGCTCAAGGATCTCATAACCGCAGGATTTGCACATCTGAAGATCTTGCTCTTTGAACCGTAGAAGCCCTTTGCCAGCTTCAAAATTTTCTTATGTCTCTTGTGCGCATTTACGCCCTTCTTTACTCTTGCCATTTTCTAAATACCTCCTATCCTTACTTACCCATAGATCTCAACATTCTCTTCAAATCTGCGCTTGTCAGAACTGTAGCTTTTCTAAGGCCTCTTTTTCTCTTTGCAGTCTTCTTTGTAAGGATATGGCTCTTGTATGCCTTATTTCTCTTTACTTTTCCGCTTCCAGTAAGCTTAAGTCTCTTGCATGCGCCTCTGTGCGACTTCATCTTGTTTTTTGCCATGGTAAATAATTCCTCCTATGCTCGAATCTTTTTTACTATTTATCCGTCTTCGGTGCTACGACCATAATAAGGCTTCTGCCTTCAAATTCAGGCTTTTTCTCAACGACACCGACCTCAGCGACAGCTGCCGCAAATAATTTCATCACATCAAAGCCCTTATTGACATAATCTCTCTCTCGGCCGCGGAAGCGTAGACTTACCTTTACCTTGTCTCCGTCCTTAAGGAACTTCGAGGCCACGTTTGCCTTGACCTTCACGTCATGCTCCTCAATAAATGTGGAAAGACGGATTTCCTTCACCTGCATGGTCTTTTGCTTCTTCTTGGCTTCCTTCTCGCGTTTTTGAAGCTCATATCTGTATTTTCCGTAATCAAGGATCTTGCAAACCGGTGGCTTTGCCGTCGGCGCAATGTTTACAAGGTCGAGCTTTTTCTCTGCGGAAAGTGCGAGGGCTTCCTCAAGGCTCATGATGCCGAGCTGCTGCCCGTTTTCGTCGATAACTCTCAATTCTTTGTCACGAATTTCTTCGTTGATCAAATTTTCCTTACTAATAGCTGTACACCTCCTACATACTTATTTGAGCAGAAAAACATCTGTCCGGCTCATGCCGCCGCCATGCTTTTCTGAATAAAAAAGGCGGATTGAAATCATCCGCCTGAAAATCACAAATCTGCTATTGCAAACCTTTCGTATTTACCAAAGACGCGCAAGCCTCAAAGGTGAGAAGCGGATAACTTCTTCTTCATACCTGAATAGAATACCACTTTCCTTTGCCCGCGTCAAGGGTTTTTTGCTCGAAATATCCGTTTTTTATAAATTCCCGATCGCATCAAGGATTGTGACTGACTCCTCCACAATCTGATGCTCGGAGTCCTCTTCCTTGCGGTAACTGCGCATGATGTCCGCGAAGATCTCCGCCGTTGACGGAGGCGTGTAGCTGATGCAATTCGCGCCGGCTTCTATAGTTCTCAGTATGCTTTCCGGCGTATCGCCCCCTGTCGCTATGATCGGAATTTGCGGAAAGTTTTTTCTTATAGCGCGCACCACATCAGGCGTCCTCTTTGCGGCGGATACATTGAGAATAGATACTCCCGCGTCGATTCGCGCCTGGATATCCGAGCATTCATTTACAACTGTAGCTATGATAGGTATATCTACGCTTTCACTGATAAGAACAATATTTTCATTTGACATAGGCGCATTGACCACAACGCCAAAGGCACCGTCTCCTTCTGCGTCATTTGCAATCATAGCAGAACGCTTTCCATTGGTAAGTCCTCCGCCGACCCCCACCAATACAGGCATAGGCGCCAGATTTATGATTGCCTGCGATATCGCCTGCTGAGGCGTAAAAGGATAGACGGCAAGGACTGCATCGGCATTGCAATTTCTGATTATTGCAATGTCTGTTGTAAATATAACCGACTTGATGCGCTTGCCCATTATGACAATGCCTCTTGCCGTATATATCTCCTTTGGTATCTCCAGATATTTAGCCCGAAGCTTACCTGTGATTCTCGGAATGTCTTGTTCTTTCACCCAATATCGCCTCCTTTCAGGGCTCAATACTCTATGGTCATGAGAAGATTGTACCACTCTGAAAGAATATCTTCCTCTTCGTCATATACGACCTTTCCCCCTATGACTGTCTTGTAGCACACCTTTAGCTCAAATTAGTAACTAAAACTTCCCTCATCAAAACAGAACGTCAAGATTAGTAATTCCGGTAGCGTTTTTGATTTTTTCATTTACAACCTGATTCTTCGATATATTGATGTATGTTAATATCAGTTCAAAATCTTCCAGTAGCCATTCTTTGCGGATCCAATCCTTTCAATGATTCCTTTATCCTTCAAGGATTTTAAATATTCGCCAATGGTTTTCCTGCTAACCATCATCTTTTCGGCAAGGATCTGTTTTGTATATCCAGGGTCTTCTGTGAGCAATACCAGAAGCTGTTTCTCTCTATCGGTCACCTTATCGGACACCCCATCGGTCACCCTATCGGGCACCCTGATTATACGGTCTTCCGGTCCGGTAAACTTTATCATAATATCTCCGGGATGAACGGTATATTCGGGCATCGGGAGATTGTCCTCCTTCAGAGAATCGCAGATCTTTTCAACGCCGCGTCCCCAGCTTTCAATGAATCCAGCCAGATAAAAGATATGCGCAATATCAGGATTATATGGTAATGACGCGTGCTTGCCCATCAAGTTTTCCAGCGTCCAAGTCTCAGGAAGGTGACCGACATTTGCTACATACAGTCTGTCCTCATAGACGCTGATCTGGATCGGTATCCTAGACTCATACTGCTTATGACAGATTGCATTAAGTAGTGCTTCCCTTAACGCCGCTTCCGGCACGAAATACCTTTCTCTCCTCTGGATACCGACATATGTGATCTTGGCGCGCATATACTTGAAAAAAATCAGTTCGATGGCTTTATCGATCTGCTCCAGGATGGAACCATGAACTTCATCTTGATAAAGCAGATCTGCATCGCTTTCAAAATAGCCGATCTTGATATAAGAACCAAGCTGATATTTATCCGGATCCTTACAGAACAGCAGCATTGCCGCATTGGTGAGATAATCACCATTTGTCAGCCTCAGCTTTTCCATCAGGACTTCTTTCGGCTCATTCAGAAGAGCCGGATCAATTCTTCCTTTGGTAGCTGCGAGTTTCTTGAAATGCTCTACAACCTGATCATCCACATCATCGACTTTGAAAACAGGCAGCGGAGAATGATCCCAAGTAGCACCATGCTTACGCATCAGAAAAGCCTCCAACGCTGGTCCTGTCAGCACCTGCTTGGTGCTTCCACTGCGGTAATGATATACGCCTTTACAGGAGATACCGATCGGATAGGGCGGAATGTCTATTTCGATATATTCTTTATCGCCTTCAGTAAGCCGATTGACATCGACCACAATGCCCATAGCATCTCTGACTTTGTTGGGAATGTCTTCTAACAGCTTCTTAGAATCTTTAACCCCGACGACTTTTCCAGTGTCATCACATCCAATATAGAGCTTGCCGCCCTGAGCATTTGCGAAGCCGCAAATCCATTTCAGGTATTCATCCCTCCAGGATTCTTTCCATTCAATATTCTGCTGTTCAGGCACTCTATACCACCTCCTTTTTTTCGCAACAAAAGCGCCAAACGGGCGTTTAACAGAATTTTTTGCTTAGAATACAAGGTTTTTCAGGGCTCAATACTCTATGGTCATGAGAAGATTATACCACTCTGAAAGAATATCTTCCTCTTCGTCATATACGACCTTTCCCCCTATGACTGTCTTGTCGGCTGACAGCTTCTTGAATGCTTCTATACTGCCGGAATATGGGTCTTTGCTATAAATGACAAAATCGGCATTTTTTCCCTTCCTTATGGAGCCAAGGTTTTCTTCTTCTCCCAGCATGATCGCCGCATCCAAGGTGAGCTTTTCAATGGCTTCAGCCACATCTGCCGCATCCTCAATCGACGCGAAAAGCCTATCGCGGCCTGAACGCTTGATTTTCTTGATTTCCATGTACTCCGAGGCATCAGGGAAGTCAGGATATTTTTCCTGTGGAATATTTTCCTCATGCATGAGTGTGATGACATTTTTTCTGCTGCCTGAATCTCTCACTGCGGAGATTGCCTCAAGCGACTCAAAGACAGCATCCTCGCCGTAGGCCTCAAAGCAGAGATCAAATCCCCGCGCAGCAGCCGCGATTGCAAGCTCCCTCAGGCAGTTTCCGCTGATACCGCCGCCCGGCTCTCTTCTATCCACGATAAGACGAAGTGCTTTGAAATTTATCACGCCATCAAGCTCTACGCAATTTACTTTCTTTTGCATCAACATGCGCTCTGCGATAGGAACGCTGACGTCATGGTCAATGCTCAGAGAGCCGAAAAAGCGCTGCTTGGACATGTCTTCCTGCAACATGGTGACGAGCACTTCCTGATAGAGACCATCGAAATATTCCGGCGCACTGCAGCTTTGCACGGTGGTAAAGCCCTTTTCGCAGTAAGCCGCAGCGGTATTCAGGACCTCATTTTGCATTTCTTCAAAGTCCAAAGGAGACAGGACATCGAGAAGATAGGAGATGGTAATCTTTTCCACTTGATCTTGCGCTGCCGCCGCCATTACTGTCTCAAAGGCGATTGTATTTAACCATATATGAGCGCCGCTACGGCTCAGGCACACGAGGGGCTTGTCATCGCAAATGCGATCGAGAACGGCGCGGCTTTCCTCTTGCGATGGAAACTCCGCGAGTATCTCCGCATCGTGGCCGAAGACAAAATAGGCGCTGAGATCGTGATTGCCGACGTAGGTCTCGATGGCATCCTTTGTGCCTTCAAGGGAGAGGCCGCGCTCAAGTATAAGGCAGCAATTTTTGAAGGTTTCGTTTACAGGATCTCCGCAAATATCGATGAGACCCGGGAGCATGATGCCGCCTTCAAGGTCGATAATGTCTGTATTTTTACCCGCAAGCTCCGCAATAGGCTCGCTGTCGCCTACAGCCAAAATTTTGCCGTCCTTTACGGCTACAGCCTCACATTTTGGGAAATCGCTTTCAAGGGTATATATTGTGCCGTTTGTAAATATGACATCGGCACTCTCATTTTTTCTAAAAAATCCAAAAGCCATAATGTAAAAATCTCCGTTCCGCCGCCTTGCGTCGGCTCAAATAGTTGCGTAGAGCTCTCTTATCCAAAAGGCAAGGAATGATAAGAGATTTTTTTGCGTTTGATAATGTCTATTTTAGCATATAACAAGCGAGGCTTTATCTATTTTTTTATGAATTTCTTTAGAATTTTTTATCCGCTTTGTCATAGTCCTGTTTTGTAAGCTGCCTTGCCGCATGACCCGCGCATCGGGCTGCGGCAAATATTGCCATGGCAGACGAATAGTACTTTTATTATATGCATTTTATCACCTCAAATCTTCTCAAAACCTTGTATTTCCTGGCTTTTTGCGATTTTGCAAAATATGTTGATCAGCTCGTCACCATATCCAGCAAACTCTTGTAGCTATCCACCACATCATAGACCACCTCGCCATTGCTGATGGCCTTAAAGTGTTCTCTCGCACAGTGAATTTTTGATTCTTCTATCAATCGCAGCTGCATAGAATTCATAGATCCCTTTGTCTCTGCAACAAAGTAAATATGCTTTACGCTTCCCTCATAGAAAGCAATGGCCCAGTCAGGATTGTAGTGACCCACCGGAGTTGAAATATAAAATCCATCCGGCAATTTGACATAAACGGCAACATCTTTATTCGTATCCAGTTCTGTCGCAAAGTCCTTCTCATTTGTAGAATCAAATACGATATGATCATACAGATGCTTCTTTGCTTTCATGGCATTGACACCAAGACGGCCTTTAATTGTCGGATCCGTAAATACCTCTGTACCATATTTTTCATTCATTACATCATATCCTTATTTGTACTAAGAGCAAGTCGTTCATAAAGAGAACTGTCATACTGTCGCTTTAGCTCGCTAAGGCTCCAGTCATTCTTTACCGACTCAATTTCATAAAAATGGCGTTCATCCACGTTATCAATTCGCATAAGCTTCAGATAATGGGATCAGCTTAAATAAAACTTTCTTCCGGTACTGACCGCTGGAAGATTTTCAAATTGGGTAAACACTGTTTCCCCTATTTGATCCTTGGAATAAACGTAAGCGCCAAATCTCGGAGTGGATTGTAAGTCCTGCCCCAAGGCCTCATAAT
>CAVHIG010000003.1:0-57054 GCA_963636105.1 Anaerovoracaceae bacterium | reverse complement strand
AGCAGCTGCGTCTATCTACCTCACAAGCTGGGAATTGCAGCCTAAAAAATTACATAATTGTAATTATATGCAATACATTATATGTAATTTTAGCCATAATTATACTAAAATGTTAATATGCGGATTTTGCATTTTTAAATTTATTGTAGATTTCGCAATTTTACCTGCTTTTCTACAATATTTTTTGTTCAAGCAACATACCTTTACAAACTCGCATGACATTGAAGCTTTTCGCCTACGGCGAAAAGCACCCGATGGCTAACAGCCGACTGGTCACTGCCGACTGCTCACTGGTCACTGCCGACTTCTCACCGGTCACTGCCGACCGCTCACTGGTCACTGCCGACTTCTCACCGATCACTGCCGACCGCTCACAGTCCATTGCCATTATAATACGATTTTGTAATCTTTCCAAGAAGTTTGATGTCCGCCCGCGGCATTTTTTGTCAGAGCAAAGCGTCCATGTGGCATTCCGCACGAAAACGCAAGTTCAAAGTTGCCAATTCTGCACGAAAAGCAAGTTCGAAAATACAGACCCATGAGCTTGCTAGTCCTCACAGGCCTGTAATATTTCTAATACCCGAACGCAATGAAATAGGATGTAAATTACTTTTTAAATTTATATTTTCCTTTTCCGTGACCGGATATAGGTTCAATAATATCTGCCTGCAACAAATTAGAAAGAAGCTTTGAAGCACCTGAAGCTTTCAGCTCAAGAAGTTCCATAACTGCACTTCTTCCGAACGCTTCATCAAAGCCAAACTTTTCAAATAGTCTATGGATATGAGCCGCTGTTTTTGCCGATAAATCGCTTCCTTTTTCAGAAAGCATATTTTCAATATCTCCTTTTGAATCTCGAATGCCCACTTTTTTATTATCAGCATCCACTTTCACATCCCGAATGTCCACTTTTTCGTTATCAATATCCACTTTTGTATCCCAGACGTCCACTTTTTCGTTATCAATATTCACTTTTGTATCACGAATATCCACTTTCCCTTCGTTCAAAATACCACTTATATGAAGATTTCGATTATGAAGCTCATTTTTCTCGTTCAAAAGCAGATTTCTGAGAAAGGCTTCCAGATACTCTGTTGTTTCGTGAATACCTTTTTGCAGATTCGTATAGTTTGCACGGACAAGTGCATTTCTAAAATACCACGCATTCTCCGCAAATATATCATTGCTTGCAGAGAATCCCAGTGCCCTCAAATATTTGATGAAAAACACTACCGTTGTTCTCGTATTGCCTTCCCCGAAGATGTGGATTTGCCATAGATTTGAAATGAAAACCGCAAGATGATGAACAATCTCATCCATTGAAAGCCCTTTATAACTAAAATCCTTCTCCTGTGAAAAATCATATTCAAGTGTGGCTCGAAGGTTTGACGCACTGCCGTACATAACAGTTGCTCCATCAAGCACCCATTCTTTCTTTGTAATGTTGTAATCTCTAATCTTTCCGGCGTGTTTATAAATATCGTGAAAGAGTTTGCGGTGGATAGAGATGTACTCATTCGGAGAAAATGAGAACGCTGTTTCAGAAAGAATTCCTGCAATACGGGACGAAACCTTATCAGCTTCTTCGGTACGCTCATCGTCAGGTAAACGGACGGGGCTCTCCTCATAATAGCTGTCGATAAGACTCTGCGCTTCTTTCATCGTAATTTTGCCTTCAATATTCTGAATAGCTGTATCAATCAAATATTTAGAAACTCTAAGTCCGTCCACTGCCTGAAGACCGATTGCTGTACTCCAGGCATAACCTTTATGAGCTTTATCCGGTTCAGCCTCCCTAAAATATTCCTTAAAAGGATCCTTTTCCTTTTCCATGTCCACTACCTCGCTTCGCAGTCTTGTCTTATTTGAGGATTTATTGTAGATTTTCGCTTTTTCGGTGAAAATCTTCAATAAATTTTAAAGCAGCTGCGTCTATCTACCTCACAAGCTGGGAATTGCAGCCTAAAAAATTACATAATTGTAATTATATGCAATACATTATATGTAATTTTAGCCATAATTATACTAAAATGTTAATATGCGGATTTTGCATTTTTAAATTTATTGTAGATTTCGCAATTTTACCTGCTTTTCTACAATATTTTTTGTTCAAGCAACATACCTTTACAAACTCGCATGACATTGAAGCTTTTCGCCTACGGCGAAAAGCACCCGATGGCTAACAGCCGACTGTTCACTGCCGACTTCTCACCGGTCACTGCCGACTGCTCACCGGTCACCGCTCACCGGTCACTGCCGACCGCTCACAGTCCATTGCTATTATAATACGATTTTGTAATCTTTCCAAGAAGTTTGATGTCCGCCCGGCATTTTTTGTCAGAGCAAAGCGGCCGTCTAGCACAACCGCACGAAAACGCAAGTTCAAAGTTGCCGATTCCGCACGAAAACGCAAGTTCGAAAATACAGACCCGTGAGATTTCTTGTCCTCACAGGTCTGTACTGTTTTTTTATTCTTGTATCGCAATCGTTAGATTTGGGAATATCTGTCATGCGTCCCTTTGCCGCTTCAGATTCTCAGCCTTCTATGTTTCCGGAATTCCAGCTTCCCGGGCTCTCATTCCAGAGATTCCAGCTTCCCAGCCTTCCAAGCTCTCATATTCCAAGCTCTCATATTCCAAGTTTCCAGAATCCTAGTTCCCGGCTTCTCACTCCAACACGGACATCCTACTCCCCTTCTACTTCCCCATAGCTCGCCACAGGAAGGTCACAATCTGAGCGCGTGTGCAGTCATTTGCTGGCCCGAAGAGACCTCCGCCGATTCCGCCCGTGATCTCATTCCTCTCAGCCCATGTAACCGCGTCATTGTAGTAGTCGTCGTCGGAAACGTCCGCAAACGCATTGCTGCCCGATGCCACCACACCGGCCGCCCTATAGAGGAAGGTCACTCCCTGAGCTCTCGTACAGATTGCGTCCGGGTCAAACTCCGTCGCGCTTACGCCCTTTACAATGCCATTTTCAACTGCCCAAAGCACAGCCTTTTCGTAATATGCGCCCGGCTTCACATCAGTAAACGGATTTACCGTGCTCTTCGGCTCAGGACTGCCCGCGGCGCGCCACTGGAAGGTCACAATCTGTCCTCTTGTGCAGGCACCGCCCGGACTAAACTCAGTCGCGCTTGTGCCCTTTGCGATTCCGCTCGCCGCAGCCCACGAAACCGCATCGTAGAAGTAATCCTGCGCTTTCACATCCACAAAGAAATCCGTCGCTGCGCCGCCCGGCACGCTGGTCTGCGTTCCATCCGGCACATTCGTCTGTGTTCCGCCATCCACGCCGCCCGGGACATTCGTCTGCGTATCTCCGCGATTTGCGCTGCCGTCGCCGCTTCCGCTTCCTCCGCCGTTTCCGCCGCTTCCGCTGCCGGATTCTTCCTTTGCGGAAACTGCGATGTGCAGGTTCAGGCGTTCGCTGTACTCACCGGCCGGGTTCTGCGCGGCGATGCGGTAATATCCGCTTTCCGTCAGGGTAATCGGGCCTGTGTATGTCAGCGCGGCATCCGTGCACGGGCAAGTGTTATCGGTCGTATAGCGGATGGTCATGCCCTCCTGCGCCGTGATGACAAGCTGCGTGCCGCTCTTCACCGTATCGTAGTCGCTGAGGTTTGCGGTAGGCTTTTCAGGCTTTGCCGCGCCCTCTGTCACGTCTGTCACGCGGACATTCATGCTCACCTGCGCGCCCTTTGCTGTTTTGAAGGTCAGCACATCATCGCCGGCCGCAGCTGCGGTGATTTTGAACTGAACCCGTCCGTTTTCATCCGAAACAGCCGAAGCGTTCTCAAGTGTCAGGATGCCGCCGGTCGTAGCCTCCGCGGAAACTGCGATGCCCTTTGCAGGCTGTCCCATGTCGTCCAAAACGATGAGCGAGAGCGTGTCCGCCGTGCCCTTCTTTGTGACATAGCGGTTTGGATACGAATGCTCAATGCTTCCAATGCTCGCGCCCGCCGTGAGAGCAGGGCTTGTATACGAGGATGCAAGCGCCGTTTCCGCATAATTCTTCGCGGCCTTATCTACCTTGACAACGATGCCGCTGCCTGTAAAGTCGCGCCCGTCCGTGCGGGTGAGCTTCATGATGCGTCCGTAATATGTGCCGGCCTTTGTAGGGCTCTCCTCTGCATCAGTAAAGCTTGCGGTCACCGGTATATTTACGCCGTTTTGAGTCACAGTGACGAGCTCACTTGCGCCGGTGCTTGTTGTAAATTGCGCCACATCCATGTATTGCTTGAAAGTCACGGTGATGGCGCCCGCTGCCGCGTTTGCTTCGCTTATGGCAGGTGCCGCCTTGGAAATCATGCCGATATTGACATTCATCTGCGGCGGCGGTACCGGAAGCCAGCCGTCTACAGCGGCAGGGTCGTTCTTGCTGTCCGCGTCGTAATAGCCGTCCTTTGTAACCTTTACGAGCCACTTGCCGATTGGGGTGTACCAGGCGTAGGTGCCGGTTTTATCAGTTGTCTGAGGATTTGTCTCCCCGTAGATAGCGGCTTCATCCCAGCTTTGCGCACTTCCGTCTTCGTCCTTATAGTATACTGTCGCTGTCGCGCCCTCGACGCGGTTTGAAAGCACGCCCTCGTAGATGATGCCCGCAGGGTCGATTACAGGATCTGTCAATGGGGATACATCAGGCGTGTCGCCCTCAGCACCATTGCCAGCACCATCGCCGTCCTTGCCGCTGCCATCGTCTCTGCCGCAATCTTCGCAATCATCCCAGCAGTCGAGGTCTATGGACTCGTAGGTGGCTTTGCTGAGCTTTGTAAGCAAAGGTGACAGCTCCTCATTGCTCCATATCAATTGTGTCGTACCAAAGGTTGCACAAGCCTGCGAACCTGTAGTAAGTACGAGGTCGACATAAAGTGCCGCAGGAATTCCCACTCCTGTAAGTGCCGCCAAAGCAGTAGCGATCTGCCCCAGAGAGGTTACGGCTGCACCGGCGAAATAACCGGTCGCGTAGTTTACTCTTGTAGCAAGCACGTGATAAATTTCATCTCTCACCTTTGCATATTTTGCCCAAGCCTCCTCACTGTCACCTTTTATGCATCCGGCGTCAATGGCCTGCTGCATGATATTATCCCATTGCTCAACTGTTTGACGATGTGAGTCAATTCTGTCAAGCTCATCCGAAAAATCCATTATAAGTGATACTGTATCAAAAATAGTCATTCCGGTGCTTACTATCGTCCCTACATAGCCGCAATATTTTACAGCCTTTTTCTCCGCAAGATTCTGCAGCGAGTGACTGAATTTTGCGAGAGCTGTTTTAGGCGCAAGCTTTGCACCTACGACTTCAACCGTAGTGCCAAAAGCCTCGTCACTCATTAAAGCTGCTTTGAGATTTTCTATCTGTAAAGTCAGGTCGTTTAACTGTGGCTTGAGCAGCGAGATTTCATTGGATACAACTCTCGCATCTCTCCTTGCCCTATTTATCTGGTAGTTCGTTTGCATCAAATCCTTGATGTTGACATTTTCCGTGGCCGTAGGCAATTTCTGCACATACTTCGTATATGTCGCATTATAACGATCAAGAGCACTTTCAGCCTTTACAAGCTTTTCGTAAGCCCCATCAAAACTTGCCTGCAGCTGTGTAAGTTTGTTTTGCGTTATTCCAAGAGCAAGCTCATAGCTGTTACTGAGCAAACCGATGCTCGCAGTAGTATAATCGTAGTACTTCTTTGCATCCGAAAGTGCTTCTGCCAGCTCGGACTTGCCGTCTCCGGAGCTGCCGGATTCTGAATCAGCCAGCATGAGGCTTGCCTCGGACGCAGATGATGCTCCAAAGGAATAAATAAGCTTGTTCTCCAAGTCGATTATATTGCCGGACTGAGCATCGTAATAAACAGTACTCCCATCCATTTCGAAGGTCGCAAAGCCCTCCACGTCGGCGGAAGTCAAGTTCTCATCCTTCTGGACGCTTACACCCATATCGTTCAGAGCAGCAATTGCATTATCAAGCGAAGCCGTCTCACCAGACAATGCCTCTACAAGCTTCTTGTTATTTTCATCCGCATCCTTGAATGCTTCCAAAACCGCAGCGCTTCCCTCATCGTAGACATCACAGAGCTCATTCCAAGCGAGTACATAGTCGATTATATCCTGCTTTTCTTGCTCTGTAAACGCATCCTCTCCCTCTACACTGTTCAGGAACATACTTAGATTTTCGACATCTATCCGCTGATAAAGATCCTTAGCCTCTGCCATATCGGCATCCACATCTTCCTTTACCCCCTTGCGCTCCTCCAGCGCCTCCTCCAGGGACTGCGTCTTGGCCGGCTCCGTCACTACGGCATTGTAGTTTACAGAGAAGCCGTAAGGCAGGTCATTTGCTGTGATGCTGTTTTCAGGAAATACTATGGAGCCGTCGAAGGTCCGCGTATCAGCATTCCACTCAAGCAGGACATTGCGCTTTGTAAGCTCCGCCTCATTGCAGAAGAGAGTCAGGCTCACAGGCATATCCTCAGTCGCGTTTTCCATGCTCAGGCTAAACTCATATGTCACCTTCTTTGCCATAGTGCCGTCCGGATTATAATTCCAATACGGAATAACCGTCTTGAGGCGCGGATAATCGCCCGTCTTGAAGTTGTAGAGCTGCGTCTGATCCACTACCACGCCGTCCGCACCCGCATTTTCATTGATGAGGCGGATCTTCAGCGTGTTTGGCTGCGCTACAGCCGCATTGCTGTGGGTGACAGTATATGTGTCCGAGCTCCAGATGATTTCTCTGCGGCTGTCCACCACCTCCACATAGATGCTGTGCTCGGTGCTGTTGTTTGCGGAAATATTCGTAAGCGTATAAGGCAGCTTATTGCGTCCCTGTCCGTAGCTTGTCAGCCGCGTAGTAGATTGCAGCTCGCCATCCACGTAGACATTGGCCTCGCAAAATCTGTTGTAAAGCGCCGTCAATCCCAGTGTGCCGCTTTCTGAAGCGGAAACGGCGTTTGGTTTGTTCAGAGTGAAGCTATACGATGGTGCGGAGACCGTGGCATATAGCGTATCGCCGTAATAAACCTTTAGCTGCTGCCCCAGCGTTTTCACATAGACAGTGATCGTTCCCGATGCCGCCTTTGTGGTGAGCGCAAGCTCCGGATCTGCGTGTCCTCCGCCGGAGGTGACTTCAATAGATGTAAGACCCTCCTCGCGGTCGATAAAGGCATATTCACCATCAATCTGCACAAAGTGGTGCTCATTTCTGCCGTCCTCAACTATTTTGAACGGATACGAAACGCCCTCTGTCTCTACAAGCTCCTCCTCCGGTATGCTGTAGGTCAGATAAAGCGGAACATAGCCGTTTTTGTCTGTCAATCCGGAGGCAAGCTCCGCCTTGAGCTCGATTTGGTTCTCCCCAAACTCCGGAACAGCTTCGGAAATTTCCGTAAAACCCGTCTCTTCGACGTTTACGCTGAATACCTTGTGATTCCATTCTTTGATGTCCTTTTGCAGCTGCTCCAAAGTACCATTGAAGTTACTGAAATAGGTGAATACCGCAGTGCTTCTCACGGTCTTTTGCGATGTAAGCACCGCCGTATAGCTTCCCGCGGACAGATAAGCTTTACTGCCATTGTACAGCTTCGCAACGAAGGCACCGCTTTGGTCAAAGAGAAATACCACCGCATTTGGACTGTTTAGCTTCACGCCCGGTCGCTCAGTCACCTTAAGCCCCGTAAGCTTGCTATTTTCTTCTTCATCCAGAGCACCGATTGTAAAGGTATACGGTGTCAGCGCATAGGCGCTACCCTGCGTTGGAGTGGCAGTCAGCTCTACCTGATCGCCGACAAAGAGCTTTCCTTGCATATCAAACGGGATCCAAAGACTGCGATTGTATCCCAGTACTGTTACTGTGCAGCTTACGTCCGGATTTGCTTTTTTCGTCAGTGTCAATGTACCAGTCTGATCAAGAGGCACAGCTTCATAGTCATAAAACATACGAACGTCAAGGTCCTGCAGCATCAATGTACCGAGGTCGGCTTTCCCATCCTCGCCAATGTGATAAAACTGTACGTCTTTCACTGTAGTTGTCTTGCATTTATCGGCTGTCAGGCTCAGTACCGCCGGATAGCGCTTGATGGTCTGCTCAAAATCTCCGTTTTCGTCCGGTGTCAGTGTGTAGGTCTGTTCTCTATTCGATTCACGAACGGTGAGCAGGACGGACGGATCCTTGTCCTTGTAATACGCCCAATTGTAGATCGTGCCTGCCAGCGTAATCTCCGTGCGCTCCTTGAGCGTATATGAGGCCACCCTACTGAAGTCCTCTGAGGACGGATCAAAGAAGAAGCTCATGCTACGCTTTGCGGGCAGATCGTACTTCTGATATGCCTCATCCGAGAACTTCACCGTAGCCATATACTTGCCCTCGCGTGACACGCCGTCAAGATTCCAGCCCTCGCCACTCATTGCAACGTCTGTCTCCGTATTTTCCCATTGGATAGCGCCGTCAAGCAAGGCTGTATCATTGAGGATATTTCCGTTTTGATCCTTCAGCTTGACAGACAGCATGAGATTTTCACCGTACTCGTGGATGGTGATGGTCAGATTTTCATTCGTATTTTTTGTCTGCATGTCCTCGGCCCAGGTATATACCGGGGTCTCCGGCCAGCACCAGATATGGATTTCGCTAAGGCCATCCGTGTATTCCAGCGTGTCTTTTATCTCCGGTATGTCGCTTGCCTTGGACGCAAAGCTCAATGTAAGTTTTATATCATCAGGCCATTTTGCATAGCTATAGAAGGCCTGAGGGCTTATGCTCTCCACCTTATCCCCGATGGTGACATCCTTTGGAATGAATGCGCTAAGCGCTCTTCTCCCGAGCGTTTTCAAGGCCTTTGGCAAAACGACCTTGCCCGGCACTGCTTCCGTATCGTGATCAGCATAGATAAGATTCGGAACTATCTCGCCCTCTGCAAGCTTGCCTTCATCAGTTTTCCTATGGGTGTTATGGAAGGCTTCTTCTCCGATTTCCGTGATATTATCGTGCAAAACGACCGTCTGCAGCCTATCACAAAAGCTGAATGTGCCTTCAGGAATTACTGTCAGGCCTTCCGGTATCACTACCTTTGTAAGCCCTGAGAATGCAAACGCCTTCCTTCCAAGTGAGCTAAGCGAGGCAGGCAGCCTGCCCTCCGCAAGATCAAAGCCTCCCTCTTTGTTTAAAGTTGCGAAAGCGCTTTCTCCGATGCTTTCCACGCTATCCGGCAAGCTTATAGTCAATCCGGTGTCTGTGTCTCCGCTAAGAATGCGGGCTTCATAAAAGGCTCCGTTTCCAATCGTTTTCAGCTTGCTGCCGAATGTAAGCTCCTGCAGGCCGTAAGAAGCAACGTCGCCATAGCTGTCTGCAAGATTCGCGAAAGCGTAGCTGCCGATTTCTGTAATACTCTCACCAAGGCGAACCTTTGTCAATTTATAGCATCTGTAAAACGTATTCGCCGGAATTGCCGTGAGCTTTGTATTTGTGAGGTCGACCTCTGTGATATCAGCATAGCGAAAAACCTCCGACCCTATGGCTTGCAATGTGGAAGGGAAGCTGACCGTAACAAAGCCGCTCTCATAAAAGGCTCTGTCTCCGATACTTTCCAGTCCCTCCGGCAATACAAGCGCCTGATTCGAGTAGTTATTTTTGAACGCATCCGCGCCTATCGTTTTCAGCGTGGATGGCAGCTTTAGTTCCTTTATGCCTGCGCCATAGAAGGCCTCCTCACCGATGGCTGTAATGCCCTCCGGCAGCGTCAGAGTGCCGCCAAAACGGATATTCTTGAAGGCATAATCGCCAATTTCTGTAAGCTTGCTCTTTCCTTCGCTGTCTGTCGTAAATGTGATGCTTTCAAGACCGCTGCAATTATCAAAGATCGTACCTGACAAGGTCGCAAGCGCGGCAGGGAATACAATCTCCTTCAAAGCTGTATTGTTTTTAAAGATAGAGCCGTAGATCGCAGTAAGCGTCGTAGGCAGCGTGACGGACTTTGCGTATGTCATAGAGCAGCTATTGAGCTCTTTTATACCCTCGGAAAAGACAATATTATATGTCTCCTCCCCTGCAACATCAAAGCTTGCACTGACCGAACGGATCGGCTTACCTTGCACCGCAGCAGGTACGCGAATCGTCTCATCCTCCGGCAGCGACTTTTTCAGGTAATATATGATTGTATACGCGTTGTCAACTACTTTATATCCGCCATAGGCCGTGCTGTCCGCATAGCGATACTTCCAGGCTACAAAGCCATCCTGCACCCAGTACTGATCGCCTGACTTGCCCGGCTCGCTATATGTATGCTTACCATCCTTGTCGGTCTGCAATGTATATGTGACCTCATCCCAGAAGCTCTCATAGGCCTGCGTATAGAAGAAAGGATTACAGTACGCGCTTACTGTAGCATATTCCTGTGTGGTCGGCGTTTCAGGATATTGCGCATCGGTAAAGCCCGGCTTCCAGCTGCCTGTTACACTGGCAAGCGAGTGGCAATACGCAAAGGCCATGTCGCTGATACGGCAGTTATCCAAGAGCTTTATCGCTGTAATCTTTTCACAATTTTGAAATGCCGCATAGCCGATAAAATTGACATTCTTCATATCAATCGCACCGCTGAGATTCTTGCATCCAGCGAAAGCATTCGCGCCGATTGTCTTTACAGAATCCGGAATTACGATGCTCTTTACCGCCAGTGGATCAATGACGCGCCCGATAGCGACGGTAGTCGTGAACAGACCGTAGCCCGTACCTATCGCCGTTACCGCCTTGCCATTGTATGTAGCCGGGAAGCTAAGGACCCCATCCTCCGGTATATTCAAAACGCTAACGATTTCATAGCTATCGCTTTCCGAGTTGTAGGTATAGCGGAAGCTGGCATCATCCACATCAGCGTCCAAAAGCTGATCCATTATGATTGTATTCTTGAAATTGCTTCGGATCGCATATTCCCGATCTGTAGTATTCGCAATGCTTTTCTCGTTTGCTATGCTGCGAAGCGCCTTGCACCACTCGAATAGAGCATAGTATGTAGTAGAATCCGATTCATGGTTGAAAGTGGCGCTGGCATTCGCCGGCAGCTCCACTCTTCCAAGGCTCATGCAATAGCTGAATACGCCCGTGCCCAGTATCGGGAAGGTGTCCGCATTGAATACTAGCTTTTCGATGGCAGTTCCACTAAAGGCACTTGAATCAATCTTTGTAAGTGTTTTCGGCAGCGTCAGCGTGCCCGCAAGCGGAGTATCTGAAAACGCCCCGCTTCCGATGCTCTGCAGTCCCTCAGGCAGATTGACCGTCTCAATGCCGGTGTTTGTAAAGGCACTCTCTCCGATGCTGCGGATGCTGCCTGGAAGCTGTACCTCACGGATGCCGTGCAAGCCGCGGAAGGCTGCCTCATCTATGGTAGTGATACCCTCCGGAATGATTATCTTGCTTGCAAAGCCGTCGCGGAAGCTTGTGCCCCTGGCCTCACCGCCGAGGTATTTGATTTCCGTGATGGCTGTCCCGTTCTTCTCGGCAGGGATGTTCAGTATATCCTCATAGCCGATGTACTTTACGATAGCATTATTTGCATCGAGGATATACAGATCCTCATTGCTCGCTAATGTGACAAGCTTTATCGTCTTCACTACGGTCTGCGGATAATCGCAATCTACGCCGTAGGTCTTGGTCACCAGTGTGATATAGCTTGTCCCCACCGCTGTCGCGCAGCTTGCAGGGAGGTCTATATGCAGATTGGCTACCTGATTTCTGTATTTCCTATTGTTTTCTATCGCCGCATCGTTGTTTCGAACGTATTTCTTATTTGCTTCGTCACGAATCTCAAGCAGGTCTGTTCGCGTCTCTTCTCCGATTTTCGTGCCGTTTTGCCATTTTCTGTCAGAGCTTACATACCATTCCAACGTGGTTTTATCATATGGTGCCTTGTCCACACTGCCATAGATGTCGTAATATCCCGAAATTGTGATAGGGCTGCCCACAGACTGATATGCAATATTGTAGCCATCCTCATAGACCGGATACGCCGTTTTTGTGACAGGGTCTGTATACTTCATGGCATAGTAACGCGGATAATAATTTGATGTGATGCCCTGCGTACCCATGAGCCTGCTGCTAAGGTCTAAGCGGCCTCCATAGATAGAAATCTCAAGCTCCGGCCCGCCGTAGCGCTCGCCCTTGACTACCTTGCTATAAAGTGTCACCTCTCGCCCGAAGTCGTCTGTATATGTCACGGCGCAATAATAGTAGTATGCGCCCGGCTCATCAGGAAGAGGTGCCGCATAAGTGGCCTCCGTCGCTCCCTCGATGGCAGTATCAACTGCCGGGTTCACCGTATCGGCCGCGGCTTTGTACCATTGATATGTCGAAGTACCCTCGTAGTTATCAAGCGCTGCGGTCATATTCCAGCTCATTCCCTTGTTTTCCGTCAAAGCGATTCCGCGGTTATAAATCTGTGCGTTATTGACCGTCACGGCCTTTGACTGAAAATCCACGCGCACACTGCCCGGGGTGATGGCAGTGTAGACATTTTCATCGTATTTCCAAACCACACAGCATGTAAATGCCGAATCATTACCCGTCATGGCATCCGGGGCGCCGCCTGTAATCTCCGCCACGCTTTTTATAGGCAGATTGGCTATATAGCTGATATCCCATGCGTGCAGCGTTGTACTGCTGATGTAGTCCTCTATGCTCTTTGTTTGCAGATATGTCTGCCAGTCAGCCGGCTTCATACCTACCGGCGTCATTTTGGTGAGATCGGCTGTTTTTCCGGCCTCAATGCTATCATTCCCGTAGAACCAGAGGAAAGCCACCTCTCCATATCCGTACTGGAGATATTTTCCGTTGCTGTCCGCTCCGCTCACATAAATGCTCGTATGAGTATCGTTCCCACCAAGCTCATAGGCAAAGCTCTTCCCCACAGCACTCTCACCGACACGGCTGTCACTTGGCGTGTACATCAGCTCAGCGCTGATTCCGGTGACAGGGGTCTGTGGTGTAAAGGTCACTTTTACACAAGGACCGGTGTTGAAGCCTGTGGCAAGAACCGTCCAATCATTGGGTGCGTATGAGTCATTTGTATCGACGAGAAAAGCCATGCATGCGAAATAGAACAGTTCCGGCAAGTCAGCTTCTTCATATTCATAATCTACAACAGATCTTGCGTCATATGCTATCGGCTCCGGATTTTCAAGTGCCAATCCCAATTCTGTACAAAACTCATCAACGGTATACTGGCTGCTCGCATTTTTCCACGATGATGGACCCATGGATATCGGAAGCATATTACCGAGTGAGAGTTCTTCAGGCGGGGTAGTACTGTAGCACCACATATAGCGCCACTCCACCGTTTTATCCGGGAATGCCGCCGCTGTATCTACAGATTTACCATTTTCATCCAGAAGTTCAAATGAAGCCGTGATGCCCGATGATACCCATTGCGATGTCTCGGGATCAATGTACACGGCTTCCGTTTTATCTGTGACCGGCTCCTTTTGGCTATAAATCACACCGCTCACGGTGTAATTTACTGTGCTCTCATCGCCCGTAGTCCCATCCGTGCCGGTTCCACTTGAGGTCCCTTCCGTAGTAGTCCCCTCTGTGCCGGTTCCATCTGTACCGCTTCCCTCGGCAGCAAGCCCTGCCCCATCTGAGGTTCCGCTCTCCGTAGCAAGCGCTGCTTTAGTCATATCAGCGTTGCCTGACGTACCCCCCCCCGTCGCCAAAACCGTACTTGGCAGAAGCTGAAGCATCAGCAAAAAGCTAAGTAAAATGCATAAGCCCCGTCTTTTCATATGCCTTCTCCTTTCAAATCTCTTTTATAACTTATAGCTCAAATTTTAAGCTTCGCAATCACCTAATATTCAATGTGTAATTACAGGTGTAAATACATGTGCAATTACTGGTGTGATTGCCTGAGTATCCGCTTGCATATTCACATACGGTTATAATTACTTTTATCATACACTATTGTGTCATTTTTGTGAAGACATATTTTATCGAATTAAAACGTAAAAATCTCCCTACTCCCAAAATCTGCAGCCCGGCAGGCTTTTGTCGAATTGGCAAATGCTCTTGTAAGCGCAATACCTGCAAGCAGTCACATCCCCCTTGCCCTTCTTCGGTCTGGCCGCCACAAGCCCGCCCGCAAGCGCTCCGTAGAGCTCGGAAAGTTTCCTGTCCACCGCCATTTGCAGCTCGGAAAACTCCTCCTCACTCAAAAGCTTATTCTCACTCGTGCCGCAAACGCTGCCGTCACTCTTCCTATATATCGGCACCACATCGGAGCGGCTCTCAAACGCCCCCGCTATGCCCTCTATAATCTCTGGCTTATTCACCATCACGCCGTCCAGGCGGAAATCCTTTACCTCGCCCACCGCCGGCATGCTCTCATCCACCTTGAAGTAAAACACACCCGCCGGCTCGCGCTTTTCCTCCTGCGCCGCCTTCAAGTACAGCATGAGCTGCAGCCTGTAGCCCGAAAGCACCTCCGACAAATCGAACTTTTCGTTTCCCGTCTTGTAATCTATAATCTTGACGCGGTCGCCGCGCAGCCGGTCCACCCTGTCAATCTTACCTTCTATATATGCCGTCTCCCCGCCGATTTTGACCTCTATCGGCGCAAACGCCTTTTCCCTGCTCCTGCCGAAGCCCGCCTCGAAGTCCACCGACGCTATCTCGCCCTTGCGCACCTGGCTTATCAGCACCCACGCCGTTTCCGCACACACACGCTTGATGCGCTCCTTGCGATACTCCTCCTCCGCGCCGTTTTGGAAAAGGCCGCCGCGATAGCCGCTCGCCTCTCTGTCCACAAATTCCGACACCATCTGCGAAAGGCTCTCCTCGGAAACCGTCATCCACGGGGAATTCTCCGCGGTTACCGCCACTCCGGGGCTTGTCAGGCGCTCCGAGACCTCCATCAGGCATTGATGGTAAATGTCTCCTATTTCTCTTGCGGAAACTTCGAAGGCTCTGCGTTCTTCGGGGGCGAGGCCGTAGCTTAGGAAGTGGGCGAAGGAGCAACGGCTGTATTTTTCAATGGCCGAAGGGCTCACGACGAGGTCGCCGTCCCTGTAGCGGTAGAGGCCGTTCACGAGCTCTTTTTCGAGCTGCTCCGCGCGGTTTTCAAAGAGAAGGCCTTCCTTGACAAGGTTCATGTCCTGCGGGTCGTTTTCATTGTACCAGCGTGCGGCTGCTTGCCATGTGTTTTCAAGGCTTCCGCCGTCCGCGGCATCACGCAGGGCGCGTGTCAGATGGCGGAGGCCGCTTTTTTTGTTTTGTACTAATGTAAGCCCCGGTTTGGAAGAAGCTGCCGCCTGCTCCAAGATATCGATGCCCACAGGATTTCCCGGGAAGATGCGCGTGAGTTTGTTGAAAATGGCGGAAGGCCTTTGCTTATTGCCCTCAGGATCCGTAAGCGAATAGCTCATATATAGCATTTTTTCCGGTTTTGTAAGATTTTTGTATATTCCGAGGCGCTCCTCCATAGCCTTGAGCTCGTCACGCTTGCTCACTTCTATATTTCTTTGGTAAAGTCGCTGCTTTTCGTCATCGTTTAGGAGGCTTTCGCCAAAACCTCCTGATGGGAGCACGCCTTCATTTGCGCCCAGCACGATAAGAGCCTTGATGTGGCCTGTCCTTGTCCTCTGCATCGTCCCCATCATAAGCCCGTCCGCAGTCGGCGGCAGCACGCCCACCTCCACAGCCTCAAAGCCGCTGCGCAATATTGTCGCAAAGCTCTCGCCCGTGATTTCCTCCTCGCCTAGCAGGCTGTTTATCTGGTTCAAGAGGTTTATCGTCACATCCCAAATCTGCGCTGTTTCATCTGCCTCCTCAAAGTGAGCCTCCGCGCGCTCGCTTTCCAAGAGCTCTTCTATGCGCACGCACACACCCGAGGCCTCCTTTAAGAAGGCATAGAGCTCGCCGGCCTTGCCCGCCGCCGTTTTCACCTTCTTGAATGATTTTTCAAAGCCGTCTGTAAGCTCTGCCACTTTTTGCCTGGAGGCTTCTATGCGTCCCAGACCTTCCTCGCCGTATTCGAATTCGCCCTTTTCAAAGGGCTTCTTCCACTTACGGCCTTTTATCTTGTATTTGATGGCATAATTTTCCAGTTCTTCTATCTCGTCCGCATCAAGCTCTGTCATGCCGGTCTTGAGCATTCCGATTACGTCCGATGTGCGCATGCCCTTTTGCACCGCGTCGAGCAAATACAATATGTAGGCGACTATCGGATTTTGCAATACGCCGCGCTTTTTATCCATAAAGAGCTCTATGCCGTATTCCGCGAAGACGCGGCTTATGATTGAGGCTCTGCCTTCCATGTCGTTGCAAATGATGACGATGTCGCGCAGACGATAGCCCTGCTCGCGCACAAGCTCCGTAACGAAGGCCGCCGCCGTTTCCGCCTCTGCATAGACATTGGAAGCGCGGACTAGCTTTATATCCGGGGCTGCCCCCGTATTATTACTTTTTAGCTGGTCTGCTGCGCTCGTATTTTTATAACTACCTGTCCTGTCTATCGCGCCGTTTTTTTCAGCAAGCTCCCGCTCTTCGCAAATCTCTGCATTATTTCCCTTATAGGTCGGCTCCGCCTTGTAATCAATGTGAGAATATGGCACAAATGGCAGTGCATACAGTGCCTTCTCAAGCGCCGCAATTCCTGGGGAGAGCTTCCTTTGACAGGCTGCATTGGCGGCTTGCTGTCCGTTTTTCGCTGCTCCATCCTGCCGGCCCTGGGATGCGCATCCTCTCCGCAAGGCCATGTGTAAGTCGATTTGCTCTCCGAGGAGAGCTGTAGCCGAAGCTTCCACTCCCAGTTCCTCCGCCTTCTGCAAAAGCTTGCGCGCCATAAGCCTTGTGATTTCAAAGAGCTCGCTGTCAGAGCTGCCCGGCTCATCACCTGTCAGCACCACGTTTACGCCCTTCGAATAGCTCATCAGCCGCCCCAAAAGCTCGATATTTTTCGGCGTAAAGGAGTCAAAGCCCCACACCCAAAATGCGCTGCCCGTCACAAGCGCGGACTCCGAAAGCTTTGAAATCAAGAGCGTGGCGACATCCTCGCCGTCCAAAAAACGCCCCTGCATATATTCCTCGTAAGCCTCGTAGAGAACGCTTATATCGCTGAGCTTGCGGCGCAAAATGCTGTCCGCCGGCGTTTCCGCAATAATCTGCGCGAGATCCTCCGGGCTCTTGCCGTATTGCTTCATCTCGTAAATCACATCGTCCGCCAGCGCCACAAAGGAGCTTTGCGTCTCCATGCCCTTGTAAAGTCTGAGCTCGTCCTTCTTTTTATCTATGATGCGGCTCATCAGCATGTGCCTGCCGTACTTGTCCACCGGAGTCCTTCGCCCGCCGCCCGTCTCGGCAAACACCCTTGAGGTAAGTCGCGACACGCTGAGCACTTCGATGTCCATCATGCCCCTAAGCTCAAGTCTTTCGAGCACTGCGCGCTCTGCCTCCAGCGTAAACTGCTCAGGCACGAGCAAAATCACCTTTCCGCAAGCCGCGAGGCTCTCCCGCAGGCCCTCGCAGACAAAGCCTTCCATATCTATATTATTTCTTCCATAAAAAATTTTGAGCATAACTCACCTCACTGCTCCCCCGGATTTCGCGGAAACGGCGCCGTTTCCGCATCTTCCTAAAGTATAGCACAAATCCGAAGCCCGCGCCACACCGAGCCGCCGCACCCGCTAAAAAAGGCTACTGTTCAAACTCCAAGATAAGCACAGCTGAGAGCTGATGTGCGCAAAAATGTATTTTTGCACGGTAATTTTATAAAAGATACATTTTTGTGGAATCAAGTCCTTCATTCTCTTCTTGCTCGACTTTTGTTCAACCGCACTGTTCCTGGGGTCTGAGCAGTAGCTAAAAAAGCGACCCCGGCATTGTAATTTCGGCCAGAGGTCGCGTATTTCTCGTGATTATCCCATGAAGCGCCAGCTCAATATTGTTCTCTTTTCTGTGACAAAAGCCGGGCGGTCACTCCCGCCCGGCTTTTATTTTTTCGGCCGTCTGCCTGCCGCCCGCTCTATAAGCTCCGGGGCGGCCGCCCGGCTATGCGTCCTCAACCTCGCCTACTCAGCTTCCTTCAGCTGTCCGGCGCTCATCTGGTCGATGACTGTGTTTATCATGCGTTCAAATACTGCCGCATTTTCTGCGCGTGTCGCGTCGCCCTTTGGCTTGAATGTGCCGTCCGGGTAGCCTGAGATGAGTCCCGCTGTCTGGCAGAATTCCACATCCGAGAGTGCCCACGCGCCGATGCTCGACTTGTCGGTGAAATCGGAAGCCTCCGCCGTTTCCGCAAGAGATATGCCCTCATAGGTGAGGAATCTTGCGAGAAGCGAGCACATTTGCTCTCTTGTCACGTGCGCGTCCGGTGCAAAGCTCGTCTCGCTCATGCCGTTTACTATGCCATTTGCGCTCGCCCAGGCTACTGCGTCCTCGTACCATGAGCCCGTCTTTACGTCCGTGAAGCTCTTTGCTGCGGAAACTGCCTCTGTCGCCGAGGAGCCGCCAGCTGCTGCCGAGCTTGCCGTGCTGTCAGTCGCATCCGGCTTTCCTGCCATTCTCCAGAGTACTGTCACAAACATCGCTCTTGTCATGGATTCCTTCGGGCCGAAGCGATCCTCGCCTATTCCGCTGAATATCTCGCGGGAGGCCGTGAAGCTTACCTGTGATTCTGCCCAGTAGCCTTCCGTATCTGTGAAAGGCACTTCATTTTTCGCGAAGTAGTAGGTCGTATCCTTCGGTGCGAGGAAGACTATCTTGCCGTCCTTTTCCGCCGAGAAAGGTACGTATACGCGCTTGCCGTCATCATCGAGGTAGTAAGGGATGTCGCCGCTTTGTACTGTGAGCTTTTTATTGTCCTTAACAACAGTTTCTTCCTTGCCATCGCTGAATGCAGCTTTTTTGATAGCCTTTCCTGTAGCCGGATCTACAATCACGAGCTCACCCTTGCTTGCGTTAAGGCTTTCGATTTCTGTAGCAACAGCCTGCTTTGAGCCGCCTCCACCGCTTGGAACATACTCGCCTATTGTGACGGTGCTTGTCTCAGATGCAAGGGATGATCCATCCGGCTTCATACGCACCAGATAGTTTCCGGCAGCAAGGCCTTCAACAGTCTCTCCTGTGCAGTCCGTCCAAACAGTGTCCTCTGCAGCCTTATACTGCATCTTGTTGCTTACTCCTGTGATCTTTCCGTTGTTGTTCTTCGCAGATGTGCAATTTTCACCTTTTAGACTCTGCGGCTTCTCTGCCTTTGTAACAGTTATAGTTTGAACATCGGAATCGCTTGTAGTAGTGCCATTTCCGAGTTTCTTTACGCGTACTCCGTTTGCAGACGTAATGCCTGTAAGGTCCGCGCCGCCGGATGTGATATCCGCGTCTGTTACAGACTTCCACGTGCCTCCGCCGTCTGTGCTATACTTCATGCCACTTTCAAGTCCCGTAAGCCTGCCGCTGTCAGCGTCTGTCGCTGTAAATGTCGCATTCGGAGTTGTCTCCTTCGGCAGTCCTGTCCAATTATATTCTGCCTGCAAGAGGACATTTCCTCCTGGCATTGTAAAGCTTGTCTGGGCATTGCTTGTCGTCGAGAGCGTCGCAATTCCCTCTACAACATGCCATTTTGCAAAGCTATATCCGATGTCTGGCGTTGCGCTGAGCGTCACGGTCTCGCCCTGCCTGTAATATCCGCCGCCGCTGACACTTCCGCCGTTTCCGCTGGTCTGGCCGCTGATTACGCCGGTATATACAAAGTTGTTTGTAATCTCAGCGCCAAAGCACAGCGTATAAGTCATATAAGCTCCGCCCGAAACCTCGTATTTTCCTGTCACAATGCCCTGTGCGGCTGGTCCTATAGTGAGCTTGCCGTCAGCCGAAACCGAAGCCGAGCCTTCTACAGCCTTGCATTCCCAAATGATATAGTTCTCATCAAGCGCAAATTCCTTGCCTGCAGCAGTCTTTCCTACAAGGGTAAGCTGCTTTGTCAGGGTAGAGCTTGCGCTTCCTGCGATATTTCCGTCTGTCGGCGTCACATCGTCCGCTTTCAGTATCACAGAAGCAAGATCCTTAACAGAGCCGTTCACAACCCTGACTGTGACATCGGTCTTGTTGCCTATCGCATCCTCAGCCATAATCGTAATATCCGCCTCGGAAGATGTGCTTGCATTCGGCACTTTTACACCAAAGCTGAAGCTTCCGTCGCTCTTTAAAGTCGCGCCCAAAATTTGAGACACAAGCTTTTTATCCACAAGCACTGTCTCTCCCGCCTTTACGGTGATAAGCGCGTCGGTGTCAGTCACGCCTGCTATTTCAAGACTTCCGTTTATGTCAAACAGGCTTCCTTTTACCGGGCTCTTTATCATGAGTCTCGGTGCTTCAGTATCAACTGCGAAGGCATAGGTTTCTTTGAAGGTGTCTCCGTGCTCATCCTTTCCTGTCACAGTGAGAGTGTGTCTGCCGTCATCAAGATTCTTGAGAGAAATCTTAAAGGAGCTTTGCGATGTAAATTCACCATAATAGCCCTTTGTTGAAAGCAGGGCTCCGCTTGCATCCTTATCAGTCTCTTTAGCTGAGTCGAGCGACCATTTTCCGGTGATTTTGTCACTTCCTGCCGAAACTGTAAAAGTAAGCTCGTCAGCGCCAAAGGTCATGATTTCATCCGCTCCGGCTTCCGTGCCAACTGCTCCTGTCTTTGTCTTGAGCTTATTGCCTGTCTTGTCGGCAGCTATCGAAACCGTAGGCGGTGTCATCTCAGCAAGAGTTGTCAAGCCTGTTATATACTCCTTGCCTCGGATAATATAGTCATACTCGCCGTCCTCTACATAAGCGTTTTTATCATTATCCCAGCTTGAGTCTATGAGCTTATACGGAGTTATTCCGAGCTTATACTTATTTCCTGCAGTGAGACCCTTATACGCAGCCACAGTCTCTGTCACTGTAGCTCCATTTTCTACTCTGCCTGAAGAGCTGTCATAGCTTCCGCCTACCCTTACATATGTAGATTTTCCGCTCGTCCTCTCAAACTTCATATCGCTTATATCTGTAGCCTTCCCGTTTTCATCATATACGGTAACCAGATATCCGTCTACATTTGCGCTGTTTCCCGGATCTGCAATCGTTGCGCCGAGAGTGAGATTTCCGGCAGAGCCAAAGCCTGTTACCTCACTTGCCGTTATATCCTTTGGATTATTTGGATTTGTATAGGTGAATTTATTTGTACTGTAGATTACGCTGTTCAGCTCACCTTCCTTTGAATATACAGCCTTGAGATAATACTCTCCGCTCGGCAGATCAATAAGCATATCCTTTAAAGATAAAGTTCCTCCTGCTGCCTGTGCACTGTAGCAGCTTCCGATTGCATATCCTGCCTCTGTCGGTTTTGTTGTTTCGGTAAAATAAAAGCTTATGGAATCAAGCTCATCAAGCTTAGACCCTTTGTAGACAATCTGTGAATCATTGTTTGTATCTTTTTCTACCTTAATCTCTGTCATCTTTGGCAGCGACTTGACATTGTAGAAGGATACATTTGTCCTTATGTCTCCGCTTGAGATGTACCAATCCCTGTTATAGTGATTTGGGTCTGTAACCGTAAATGCATATGTCGCTTTATTTGTCGACGCATTATAGGTTATATTTGCATTTGCCGCCGTGATGTTCTTAGTCGCCTTATCATATAAAGTAATCGGGAAGGCTCTTCCTGTAAGAGCTTTGCTCGCCTTGTCATATCCGTCTTTTATTACGAAGCTCTCTGCTTTTGTCTTTGCATCCTCAAGACTTGTTGCATCATAATCTATCTGCACCATCGCGGCGCTGTTGTCGGCACTGTAGGTCCCGAGGTTGAACCTGTGAAGCTTGTAGCTTGCAGCTGTCTTAAGATTTCCAGCATCCATCAGCTTGAGAGCGTCTACTGCGCCTTCCTCATTCTCAGCCGAAGCTTTTACATTCATTTCAACAACGCTTCCGTCATCTGCTATCGCGTCTGCGAGCTGAGGCTCAGAGAAATTTGTTCCCATATGTGCGTAAAGCATCTTGTCGGTTTTTTCGTCATAATATACAGGCACATCGCCATTTTCGTTGAGTCCGTTTAGGCTCAGCAGCTCCGGATATGTCGGCTTTGCCTTGCTACTGCCACCGGTGTAGAAATCAGGACTTGACTCACCCCAATAATATGTCATGCCGACATCGACCGAAAAGGCATTTATTCCGCCCCACACCTTTTCCGTATTCATTCCTACGTCAGCTCCGCCTATCGTAACTCCGCCGATAAGAGGGATTGACTCCGGTATCAAAAGCTCTGCACGGGCGTACATCTCGAAAAACCAACCACTTGCAGTGTTATTAGTCAGTACTATATATCCTCCGCCCACAATTATTTTTTGAAAATCCACCTGCATTGCCGCCGAAATGTTTATCTTCGGCAGCCAGGTGAGACTGAGCGAGAGGCTATCTAAAAACTCGATGTTCTTATAGCCTATAAGAATGCCGATGTTTTCTGCCTTGAGTGTCAGATTCGAAGCACTTGCCGTGATTGTAGCATCGGCATCGAGAGTTGCCAGAAGGCTGAAGGATACCTTCAGAATCAATTTCAGCGGCGGTATATCATTGCTTCCATAGATCGTATCGTAGAGGTTCGAGATGCCTCCGCCTCCGCCGGTGATCCAGACCACGCCGAAGCCGTCGATATTTATGCCGGGGTCAAAGCCGCCTACATAGAAGTAAATATCGTCCGGCACAGGCACGTCGTCCTTTGCCTTAAACTTGAGCTTCGCCTCAAGCTTGCAGGACGCAAGCTTCATATTTCCTTCAAGTCCCAGTGTCCAGTTGTTTATGGTATTGACCTCGAGTGTTCCTGAAATTTTTGAAAGCCCGGATATGTAATTTTGAAGCCCTACACCGACCTTGAAGTGTACTCCTACAAAGCCCTTGCCGCAGCCAAACAAAATATCCTGAACCATTACAGACGCATTTACCGCCTTTTCATCCTCTGCGGCTTTTTCCTCGTCTATCAAATCGAAGGAAAATGCCGAATCCTTTGTATTTCCGTCATAATAGTAGTAAACGCTCTTGCCCTCTTCATACTTTGACCATATCTCGTTGAGCTTTGACATAAACGTGGTCGTCTGTTCTCCGCCGTCTTCCTCAGATACAGTGCCTGTAAACGAGAGGTCGAGCTGCGCTGTAAAGGAGAGAACCCTTCCAAGCTCGGTTCCGTCATCATTTAGCATCACACCGAGCTCTCCGTAAGCCATCTTAAATACCAGTCCCGAAAGTGTCTGCGCTGCCGCATATGGAGAAGGCCAGATTAGAGTTATGGTCTCGTCATTAAAGGTGGACTCGTCCTTTCTGTTTCCGTCCTTGTCATAAGGTCTGAGAGAATAATCATTGCCCTGCTCAAGCTTTGTGAAGGCTGCCTTGCCGGTCCATATAGGCGTCCTTGCCTCACTTGTCAAAAGCTCGCCGTCAAACTCGACGCAGATAGCTGAATCCTTGCACTGGTCGAGCGTCTTATTTTCATCCTGGTAATCCTCATAATATACCGTGAGCGTACCGCCCTCAAAATCAATGCAATCATTGATATTTACGCAGTTTTCTACCGTGTATTCTCTCGTCGAAGTATTGAGAACCTTGCTGCTCACCGCCGTATAATACGTGCCTACCTTTTCGCCGCCAGTATTTGTCTTGTACTCGTTTTGGATAAACGAGCCCTTAAACTCCATCAAAACACTGAATTTATATGCAGTGCTCTGTTTTTCCTTCTGGACATACTCCTCATACTTGCTTTCGTCAACAAAGGACTTGATTTCATACTCTGAGCCCTTACTGCTGCTTTCATATGCTCTCTTCACAACAGCAAGTATTCCATAGCTGTCATTCCTATACTTTGTATTTGTAGATACTACAAACTCCATTTGGCTTGAGGTATGCTTTTCGCTCGCATCGCTGACCAGTCCTGCATTGACCGCAGCCTGGGTCCACTCAAGCTGCAAAAACCAGCTCCCCGGAGATGTGTTCATTGTGCTGTCCAAGACAACATCCATAACTCCGTTCTTGATTGTAATATTGTCGTGCGGTATTTCTATGCGAGTCTTTTTGTCGCTCGTATACGCCACAAGATTCCAGGCCGATCTGTTGTCGAGCATCGCAGCATTTGTCGCCGTAAGGAAAAGGTGGCGAGTGCCTGCATAATATATTACATTAGGATTCATTGAGGTAATCGCCACCTTAGGAATATTTCCGTCCTTTCCCGGCAGGAGCACGTAGATATTCTTTGTGCCTAAACGATTTTCCTCAGATATAGCGCTCGTGTTTGAGACATCGTATACGCTTATAGTTATCCTTTCATAGGAAGCACTGTCAGTCAGCCTTGCCTTAAAATACAGCTGCTTGTCAAGCTTTCTGCCTACGGTAAAGTCTGTAGGCGAAGCCGCTGTGAAATAACCGGCAGTGTCAAAATCCTGACCCGAAACCGCTTCGCCTTGGTCGTTTAGTGATTTCAAATTGCTCGTAGACTGCACCACCAGCCATACTTTTGAATAAGCCTTCGCTCCTGTCACGTTGAGATTTTCGTAGTTTACGCTTACGCTAAAATCCGCAGCGCCCACATCTGAGAGCCTTACAAAGCCATCCTTTGTACTATTTAAGTCGAGCTTGAGCGGCGATGTCGTATCTATAGCCACATTCTGGTCTACAGAAACCGTGCTTCTTGAGTAAACTCCGTAGTAGCTCACAAGACTTGAGCTTGAGTTTCCAACCACGCTTCCCATATCGTAGTAGAGAGCGTAAGCACTGTCCGCCGTCATATAATCATTTTGGTCTTTTGTGAAGTCCAGAAGTGTCGGTGTGAAATCAAAAAGGCTGGCTGCCAAATTGTTCCAGTGTCCAAAAGCTACCTGATAAGGAAGCTGATCTGTCGCGCTTACTGAATATGCTGTGATTCCGGGATTTGCCGGGTCATCGACCGCATAGAAGTTTTGAGGCATAGTCTTTATATTAGTAGTAGGTACTACAGTTTCCTCGGTAATTTGGTTTGTTGTATTATTGTCTCCGAGAACCTGATAGTAGCCGTAGTCCTCTCCGTCAAGGCAGGTGTCCAAAAGCAGCCTTGCCTTTACTTCAACCGGAGTGTTGCCCTTGTTCCTGACAGAAAGGCTAATCGATACCATGCCATGCTCAGGCGACACATCGTTTGCCAGAGTTATAGTCTGGGTAAATTCGAGGTCGCCTGTGCCCCAGGTGGCGACAATGTCGCCATTTGCCTGTCCCTGGGTCACGCTCACGCCCTTGCGGCTCGCGTCCGTACGTCCGCCGTATTTTCCGCCGAAGATATAGTCCTCGATTTTCCCGCCCTTATATTCCACTCTGTAGGATACAAACGAGGTATCATACTCTCCGTTGTGGAAAAGCAGTCTTTTGTTGTTATCGGATTTTTTTATGAGATCTCCCTTGACTGTGCTTACAAGAAAGCCGCCATTATCATTTGAGACCTCTACCTTTATGTAGCCGTTGTCTATGGTTTTGACCTCATCGGAGCTCAGCTGAGCCTCCGAGCTTGTCGCCAGCGCTGTAGCCGGTAAGGCGGTCACTATCAAAGACGCGCATAGCAGGTACGCCAAAAATGCTTTAAGTTTTTTCATCTTACTTACCCCCTTACTCTACATACAGGGTTGCTATAAAGTCTTGTCTGCTCTGAGTCACAATGTAAATCGTGTAGAAGCCTTTTGAATTCAAGGTAAATCTCCCGTATTGATCAATCTCTACAGTAGATTCAAAGTACTTCATCTGCCCCTTTGTCGCCTTGCCCTTCTTGAACTTTACAGTAT
The DNA here is from genome assembly GCA_963636105.1 of Anaerovoracaceae bacterium. Taxonomy (GTDB): domain Bacteria; phylum Bacillota; class Clostridia; order Peptostreptococcales; family Anaerovoracaceae; genus CAVHIG01. The sequence goes on along the minus strand of CAVHIG010000003.1, from coordinate 31,270 downwards.
ATGGCTCACTTTCTCCGGATGTAATTTCCTTGAGTCCTGACATCAGGAGAGTATGCTCGCCCTTTTCGAGTGCATATGTGCTTTCATTATCCACAGGCTCGCCGTCTATGGTGATTGTAGGCAAATCCTTGGCAAATACCTTGATGTAGCGTGTAGCCGTGCCCTTATTTCCGGCAGCGTCTGTAGCTGTGTAGACGGCGTCATAGGTGCCGACCGTATTCAAATCCACCTTGTCCAGGTTATACGTATAGCTTACTTTCATTTTAGAATCTGCTTTGCTGTAGCAATGTACTCCGGCTTTGAGTTGAGCCACAAATTCCGCATTATCCTTCGCAGTTCCCTGTCTCACGCTAAGCGTGCTCTTGTCGAAGTTTATAGTAGGAGCAATCTTGCTTATATTTCCTATGCTCACGTACTTTGAAGACGTATTTCCGGCAGAGTCAGTCGCTTCTATGCGATAGGTACCATTTGCAGTAAAGCTTATCGTAGTACTTCCATTTGCCGCAACATCCTTCGATTGGTCATGTCCGTTTGAAGCCTTCCATGTAAGATGCACAGCCTCGTTCGATAATATCTCGATATCAGCTTTATTGTTTGTAAGAGCCAGGCCAATCGTGTTCTCAGGGTCTGCCGTAAGGACAGGCGCTTTGTTGTCGATGCCCGAATCCACCTTTACACTCGCGGCAGACACGTTTCCGGCCTTATCTACAAAGGTGTATTGGTAGGTTCCATCCTTGTATACGGTAGTTTTGAAAGGATTTTCGGAGCTGTATTGTTTCTTTATTTTGCTATCCTTTGCAGTGTCTGTCTGACAGTATGCAGGGTCACTCGGCGCTATCGTGATTTCTACGGCGTAAGGTGTTGAGTAGCTGTCTCTTTTCAGCTCTGTCTGAGTGATGGTAAGAGCCGCAGCTTCTGTTTTTATAACCCCATCCTTTATCTCAAGCTCTGATGTATTGCTGCTTCTGCCGTTTAGCGCCGTAACGGTCACTCTAATCCTGACTCCGTCCTCTATGAACCTTGCCGTCACCCTCTCTGCAGTATAGCTAAGCTCTACTCCAAATTCTTCTTCTATGAATTCAGACAGGCTCTTATTATCATATGAATCTACATTGCTAAGCTCTGACAGTTTATATATATTCCAATATTCACTCCCATTTTTCATTTCAAAAATCTCTACGGTTCCGTCCTGTATAGGTCTGCTGCTCTCCACTGTGGCTGTAACCGCCGTGCTCACAGGTCCTGTGGTAGGATTCTTTTCATCAATGCTGACCTTTCCGGCACTATCTTTCACCTCCGCACCCGGCGACCATGTGGTTGTAAGTATCGGCGCCTCTGTGTCTATGTCGTCAACTGCTATAGTGGCAGAGCCCGTATTCCCGACTATATCGTAGTAGGTGATCGTTGTCTTGTCATTGTCGGTATAGACCTTCTTTGAGAGGATTTCGCTCACCTTCTCAAAATCAAGACCGTTTACTGTGGCTCCGTTAGGGTTTGTTTTCCTTTTACCATCTGCATCGGTGCTATCCTGCGTATCGGTAATACTTACATATACCGTGCGGCTGTAAAGCGAGGTCTCCGCCTTTACCTCCACAGCTGCCGTAGGTGCCTGATTATCAAACCAGTCCACTATATCGCTCTTGTTTACGGTGAAATATGTGTAATTATTTTCACTGTCTATCACTGCTACAGTAAAGCTTGTGAGAGCATTTCCATCTGAGTCTGTCAGATTTGTCACTGCGTCCTTGCTTATATTTACAATATTTCCGCTCACTTTTACGCTGTTTATAGCATCGCCTGTCGTACTGACAAACGAAAGCGCGCCCGAAGGTACGTCCTTCATCAGCAATATCTTGAAATCAGATTCATCCTCTATGTTCAGCTTGAGATTATAATCCTGCACATAGGTGGTGTTATCAAAGGCTGATTTTACACCGGCTGTTGTCAGTTTTGTAGCTTCGTCCTTCAATGTGCTGTCCAAGGTACTCGAAGTACGTGCCGAAAACGCTTCGGCTGTGCGGTAGGTACCAAAGCGCTTCGCCATGACATCGACGTTTACTATAGGAGCATTGCGGTCTACATAAGGAACAGGCGGCTCGGCAAATCTTATTCCAAGCGCAGCAAGGTCTACCGTCACACTGCCCTGATTTCCGGCAGCGTCTACATATTCAAAGGTATAGCTCGTCTGAGTATCACCGTATCTGAAGCTTACACTGCTTCCAGTTCCGTTTATAGGGCTGACCGCTCTTGAGGTGCTATAGGAAACTGTCACGGCTCCGGTAGTAATTGTGGTATCTGCAGAGCCCTTGTCCCTCGGCAGCTTGTCCGCCGTATAGGTATCTCCGTACTCCTCAAAGTAGAAATGCAGCTTCGCTGAAGGTGCTTCATTTGCTATGTTTCTTATGTATATAGGGATGGCCTCTTGACACCAGTTAACCCAATTGCCTGTTTCATATAAGTCAGTCCAATAGTCACCTTTAGGAACGTTATCATCATAGTACAAAAGAAATACATCCTTATTTTCACGTATCTTGATCTTCTTCTCGTTCTCCAGCGTGCCGGCATTTGCATCCTCATCCTCGTTTAAGATACTCCAGCTATAGCCACCCTCTTCGTAATCAGACTTTCTCTCAAGGAAAATCATCTTAACCTTGCTGTTATCCTTTGACAGTGCCTTTGCCGAAATCTCAACAGCCTCTTTTGTGAGATCCGTGGTTGAAAAATTCAGCTCTATGCCGTTATTATCGGACGCTTTCCCTTCAGTAAACCCTGTTATGTCAATCGTCTGTGTCCAGTGGTTCCCAAACATATCTGTAAATCCTATATCATAGCTGCCGTTTCGGGTTATAGGGAAGGCTTCCTTTTGCTCACTGCTATAGCCCTCAGGCTCAGGCAAAATCCAGGAGGCATCAGGCTGTACAGGAACATTGAAACTCAGCTGAAGACTTTTGCTTTTCCCGGTGTTTCCAAAGCTATTATCTGATTTTACAAATTTCTGCGCCGTGGTATGAGGCTTTACATTATCAGCATTTGTATATGAAACTTTTGCAGTGCCTGTGTTTCCAAAGATATCCGACGCTTCTATATTAAGGTCAAAGCCCACCTTGCCATCCTCACCTATCTTACTGTCGTAGCCTACCACACCCTTTACGGTAAGCTCTATGTAGCAGGCTCCAGCGCTGTAACCGTTTTTAAAATTCTGCATAACCCAGCTTGCCTCATATATTCCGTTTGCTGAGGTTTGTGAGAGTGTCCAGGAATATTGGGGTTCCCCTTCTGTATTATAAGAGAGTTTTTTCTCATCCCAATCGGTATGGATATTGGTTTGTGCTCCCGACGTAAGGCCTATTGCCTCAGCGTGCTCATCATCTATAGTAAGACTTATATCAATATTCTTGGGAGACCCTATAGAATAGGCACCGTCATCGTAATATCTGTATGGATTGAGCGTCGTATCGGTAATCTTGAATGTCGCTTCATAATGGCCATCTGTACAGCTGTGATTTGTGCATTCGATTTCAGGTCCTTCCGTATCGACAATATCAGTTAGCTTTGAGATCGGATTTATATTTCCATATTTGTCTATAGTATGTACCCAGTAGGAATGCGTTCCGTCCAAAAGCTCTGCCTTATATTTGCCGCTTGCATCCGCGAAAAGCTCAATAACCTTGTTGCCGTTTCCGTCCACCGTAGCATATACATGAGCATCACTCATATCTGCACCCTTAGCAGGCTCAAACATAACATATCCGCCCGATACAACGTTTATTTCAGCTAAACCATCGCCAAGCGTTGTGACAGAAGCAGTACCGGTCGCGACAGAGCTTGTAGGACAGATGTTGTAGTATTTTATCTCTGAATCCCTGCCGTTTGCCTTCACCACCTGTACAGCTATAGTATTTACGGTCCCGTCTATGAGATAGACGAAGGTCTTATCACTTTCGGCCGCCGCCGCATCATATGCCGCGGCATCTTCTACTGTTTTTATAGGCACACTGACTACTCCTCTTGTGCCTTCAGCAGTAAATGCGTTTTTCTCGGATTCCGTCAAAGCTACACCGCTTGTCAAATTCCATATTTTGTAGTCAAAGCTGCCGTAATTACTTCCAATCTTGTCATCAATGTCTTCAGCGCTTAGGTTTAAATAATTTACATATTTATCTACTGTAGTCTCTCCTCCGGGGCTTGTAGGCAAATAGAGGATGTTGCTGTCTTTATCCTGAACTATCTCTTCTGTTTCTGTGGTAGCTCCGTCTTCACCCGCTGTCTGCTTCTCCGTTTTACTGCCCACCGGAGTTATCTTTAAAGAAAGTCCGGCGGGATTATTATATTCGCCAATAGAATATAACCGTTTTTCACTTTTTTTCCACATATAAGGTTTGTATGAGACTGAGTCTATGGCAAACTGAGTGGAAGCAGGTGTCGTATCCACAAACCGCTTATAAGCAATATCCTTTGTGCTATAGTCCTTGCCTGCGCTGCAAGCTATCTCAAGCCAGATGTAGTAATCGCCGCTTTCGCTGTTTTCCGGGAAATCATCCTCGCTTATAACGACGGTTTGAGAAGGAGTGCTCGAAAGCTTTACCTTTTTTGGGCTGCCGCTTGTACCCTCTCGAATCGCTATATATGAATTTGCGTAGTCTACATCCTCCCAGCTCCAGCCATTCTTGTCAGCTCCTATTTCAACCTTAAACTCAAGTCCTTCGAGGGTGCTGAGGGTAGTATCCGTCGGAAGCTCTGACATAAGCGTCAGCTTTACAGGTCCTGAGCTTTCGTCTACGTTTTCAAAAGCATTCTCTGCACTTGGTGCATTTGATGATATTCTAAGGCTTACAGTGTCTGTCTTTACGCTTGAGCTTGTATTTGTCGTACCTGCTTCAAGAGGCATACTTTTTTCAGTCTCGTCCCATTTGAAGGCAGTCTGAAGTCCGGAAATCACAGTCACGTCGAGATTTCCCGAGTAGGTACCTTTTATAATTGAGTCTATATAGCTCTTATCGCTCGATTCCGATTTCGCAAAGGTATAGCCTTCGCCGCTCTTTGTCACCTTCATGCGAGTCCAAGCCAAAGCCTTGCCAGCTGTTTGAATTGTACCTGTTGCAAGTCGTGTATTATTTGTAAAGACACTTCTACATGAAGGATCATTATATATAACACCCTTTCCGCCCAATACTCTTACAAAGTATTCGTCATCGCTGTCCGGTGCCTTTACCATAAATACCAAGGCAGCTGCGTCGTTTTCATCTGCAATAACTAGCGAAATCGCAGCCTCAGATAAAATTTCATCACTGTATTGAATCGAATAATCTACACTTGAAAGCCTATAGCTGTACTCTCCCATACTTTTTGTAAGAGTATTGCCTTTAATGTCGCTTACCTTTATCCAAAGCACCTTTGAGAAGTCCGTACCCTTAGTTACTGTTGTAATAATCTCTCCGGTCGCTTCCTTTTGGTTTTCTATACTTCCCGTCATAGGCTGCCAACGCTCATCTTTTTCATTTGGAGCTGCTTCATTTGCGTCAGCCCAAATATATTTAGCCTCTTTGAGTCCTGTGCTGTCTGTAAGCTTTATGCCTAACGTCAAAACGCCATTTTGATTTGCATCTAATCGTTTACTGCCATATGCTCCTGTTGCCTCAGGTGCCACTCCGTCAAGCTGCCAGTCAAGGCTAAGCTCCGCGCACTTCTTTTCAACCTGTACCCCATTGCTTTTTGTATATGCATAGAGGCTGCCTTGGTTTCCGGCATAATCACTGCCCGATATGAGCAGAGTCGAGTCTGTTATGTTGCTTGCCTTACCTTCATAATTGACAGGGCAGATATGGACGTACATAGTGCCGCTTATTTGAGTAAAGCTGTACTGTGTAGTCATTATGCCGTCCTTCCAGCTATCAGAGTCCTTTTCAGGTGCTTTTTCTGAGCCGGTTATAGCATACTTAAACTTGTATTTGTCTGAGTTTTCGCTTGTGTCATTTCTCCACATAAAACGGCCATTCAAGCCGTCCACATCAGATGAATCGTTTATTGTTATAGGAATTTTGAAGCCCGTTCCGTATTCCGTATTGTCCTCAATCGGCGTATAATACGTTTTGCCGTCTTTCGTGGTTGTTTTTGCCGATGTAGTTATTTCAGGCGGTTCTGTATCTACGTAAAACTTCGCCGTATTCAGACCCGTCACGTCAAATGGGCCGCTGGCTGTATTTCCGCAGTAGTCCTTGATTGAAATGACATTTCCGCTGTCATCGGTAAAATACACCTCGGTTATTTTGATCTGCTTTCCATCTGCCGATACCAGCTTTCCATTCTCTTTGACCTGCATACCTTCCGTTATAGTCAGGTAATCCATGTCGAAAGCCGTGACGCAGCCGTTTGAGGCACCGAGTCCCCATTGCTGTGCCGTCGTCTTGTTGCTATAGTAGAAGCGGCTTTTTAGTACTACCTGTACTCCGTCCGCATCATAAAGATTTGTCTTCGCATGGAAATTGCTATAGTCATTGCTGTAAGGATATTTCGGGACGTCTTCTTCTCCGGTTTTTTTAGGCAGACCGGCTAAAAGCTCGTCCATGTATATTGTATAGTGGAGCGTGTCTCCCGCTCCGAGATAATAATCGCTCTTATCTTTATAATCCTTGTCAGACGAGTCTGTCTTTCCAAGCGTGTCCTTTATATCGCTGTTATTTGTCTCGGCCGAAACATCCATCTTGACAGGAGCAGGTCCTTGTGTGTCTATATAAGCGGAGAGTGATTTTACAGCATTTGAATCTTCCTTGCCTGTAAGAGCCGGATTTCCCGCAAGGTCTGTTATATAGCAGCTTGTTGTCGAATAACCGTTACTATCTTCTCCGTCAGGAGCTGTTATTTCAAAATTGTCGCTTCCCTTGACCTGAACCAGCTTTATATCGCTGCCTGCAAGAGATTTGAGGCTTATTCCCGTGATTTGGTCATTTATTGTGCTATTCGTAGGCACTGTGTATTCAAAGTACAGGGTAGCGCCATCAAGCTTTGTGAGCTTCGCAACAGGCCAGCTTCCCTCTGAAGACTTCGAAAGCATAAGCTCAACTCCGAGATTGTCCTTTCCGGCAGCTGAGTCATCCGCAAATCTTATAGGCTCGTCAAAGGTTATTTCTATAGTAATTTTGTCACCCTTTTGGAAATATCCATCCGAATCTATATTTCCCATAACGGATTGAATCTTGGGCGCTCTCGTGTCACGAAAAGCTACAACTGTGTTGTCCGCATAGGAAAAACAGGTGCACGTGCCCTTGCTATAGGCCAGCTTGCTCGCCGAAACCAAGAGCATCATGCTGTCCTGCGAATTTGAGTTAAGCTCATGAAACTCGTAATTCCCTATTCTGAATTTTGCATAACTCAGCTCCGAGCTTCCATAGCCTCCGGCTAAAGTCTGGCCGTTTGCGTATAAAAGCACTCCTGTGTATGCCGTAAGCCATTCATCCTGCAAAAGGTTTGCGCTGTGAGCATGCTTGTTGTTGTGGAAGGTCACCGAAAGATTTGCCTCCAAATTGTCATCCACATTTCCAAGCTTGTAGAGTACAGAGTTTTTATCATAGTCTTTAAACTTATACTTTAAAGCTCCGTTTGTGGAACCGAATATCTGATCCTCATAATCCACATCGCCTGCTCCTACACCGTGAAATTTATTCGCCGAATTATAGTTCAGATAAGCATATTTATTGCTATAGGTTGCCTTGTCTGTATAATACGTACCATTTGCATCCTTTTGGCTCGACAGCAGCTTATTATAGAATTGCGTGCTGTTACCGTTTATGGCATTTAAAATGGCGACCTCAGGATTGTCACGCTTGTATGTCACCGTGGTCTCTGCCGATACCGGTGTAAGCGGCATAAATGTGATAGCCACACATATTGATAATACCGTCGCCAGCGCTCTTTTAAACTTCATACTCGCTCCCTCCTTTTACTTTCCTCATGGTCCTGTTGTACGTTTATTTCAATCATGTGCCTGTGTCTTCTATATCGCCTGCGCCTTTCGTCAAAACGAAAAGCTGGGCTCAGGCAGTCATCGCCGATTTTAAGCGCTCGCTCATATCGCGGTATACGCAAAGTCCCTCAAGGCACCTGCATGCCGCAATATCTCAAGCAGTGCTTAAATCTTGCCGCGCCTTACAAAAATTTTATCTATGATATAATTTTACTATATTAAAGCACTTTTGGGAATGCCCATTTGAATGTGAAAATGGTTTTTTTACACTAAAAAAAGCCTTGATGAGTAAAGAAAACTCATCAAGGCTTCCTCGCGGCAACGCCGCCAAAATCAGGGTTTGCCTACATCATTCCCATGCCGCCGCCCATGCCGCCGCCCATAGGTGGCATTGCCGGCTCATCCTTCTTGATGTCAGTTACGCAGCTTTCTGTAGTCAGAAGCATTGCGGATGCGGATGCAGCATTCTGAAGTGCGGATCTTGTAACCTTTGCAGGGTCTACGATACCTGCGGATACCATATCCATGTACTGCTCTGTAGCGGCATTGAAGCCTACGCCTACAGCGCTGTTCTTTACAGCTGCTACTACTACGCTGCCCTCAAAGCCAGCGTTTTCAGCAATCTGTCTTACCGGCTCCTCAAGCGCTCTCATGATAATAGCCGCACCTGTCTTCTCGTCGCCGGCCAAAGTCTTTACATATGTCGCAACTGCCGGAATTGTATTTACAAGAGCTACGCCGCCGCCTGCTACGATGCCTTCCTCTACGGCTGCCTTTGTAGCATTGAGAGCGTCCTCTATTCTCAGCTTTCTCTCCTTGAGCTCTGTCTCTGTAGCAGCTCCTACCTTGATAACAGCTACGCCGCCAGAGAGCTTTGCAAGTCTCTCCTGAAGCTTCTCCTTATCGAAATCGGAAGAAGTCTCATCAATCTGAGCTCTGATCTGATTTACTCTTGCCTTGATCTCGTCGCTGTCGCCTGCGCCGTTTACGATGACTGTGTTTTCCTTAGTAACCTTTACAGAGCCTGCGCGACCGAGCATGTCAAGAGTAGTCTCCTTAAGCTCATAGCCAACTTCCTCGGAGATTACAGTACCGCCTGTCAGGATTGCGATATCCTCGAGCATAGCCTTTCTTCTGTCGCCAAAGCCAGGAGCCTTTACAGCTACGCACTCGAATGTGCCTCTCAGCTTATTTACTACGAGTGTAGCCAGAGCCTCGCCCTCTACATCCTCTGCAATGATGAGGAGCTTTCCGCCTGTCTGCACAATCTTTTCCAGAAGTGGAAGAACTTCCTGGATGTTTGAAATCTTCTTATCTGTAATCAAGATGTAAGGATCGTTCATAACGGCTTCCATCTTGTCTGTATCTGTTACCATGTAAGCTGAGAGGTAGCCTCTGTCAAACTGCATACCTTCTACAACCTCAAGTGTAGTGCCTGTGGACTTGCTCTCTTCTACTGTGATAACGCCGTCCTTTCCTACCTTTTCCATAGCGTCCGCGATCAAAGCGCCGATCTTCTCGTCAGCCGCGGATACGCTTGCTGTCTGTGCGATCTCTTCCTTTGTCTCTACGACCTTTGCGATATTCTTGATCTCATCTACCGCTACGTCTACAGCGCCCTGAATACCCTTCTTCAATACCATTGGGTTTGCGCCTGCCGCTACATTTTTGAAGCCTTCCTTGATGATGATCTGAGCAAGGAGTGTAGCTGTAGTAGTACCGTCGCCTGCTACGTCATTTGTCTTTGTAGCTACTTCCTTTACAAGCTGTGCGCCCATGTTCTCTACAGGATCGTCGAGCTCGATCTCTCTTGCGATAGTCACACCGTCGTTTGTGATGAGCGGTGAACCGAATTTCTTCTCAAGAAGAACGTTTCTGCCCTTAGGTCCGAGTGTGATCTTTACTGTATTTGCAAGCTGGTCAACTCCTGCCAGCAGTTTTTTTCTTGCGTCCTCGCCGTAAAATAATTCCTTTGCCATTTTGTATATCCCCCTTTTTTTACTCAACTATTGCCAAAATATCAGACTGCTTTACGATGATATATTCTTCGCCATTGTGCTTGATCTCAGTGCCGGCATACTTTGAAAATACTGCCTTGTCGCCTACCTTCAGCTCCATCGGCTCATCCTTTGTGCCAGGGCCTACTGCCATAACCTCTGCAACCTGCGGTACTTCCTTTGCATTTCCTGTCAGGATAATGCCGCTCTGTGTCTTTTCTTCAGCTTCAACTCTTTTGATAACTACTCTTGTGCCCAGTGGCTTGATTCCAAAACTCATAATTCTATATCTCCTTCCATAACCCCGGCCTCGCCGGTACTTTAATTTTTTGCTTGTTAGCACTCATCATTCCTGAGTGCTAACTATAATTTACAACTTTCCCCTGCCAATGTCAAGCACTTTACGAAAATTTTTGCGGTCATTTTTGCGATTTTTTTGAGGCCCTACGAAAAATAGAAGCCCCTCGAAAAAATCGAAAGGCTTCTCTATCTTTGCAATATGCATCTATCTAATATGTCCGCTATGCCTGTATGTCCGCTATGCTTGCGGAAACTGCGCAGGCATCCTCTACTCCAGAGGCATCACGTTTTGTGGTTTGCCCGCGAGGAAGGTATGAATGTTTTCAAAGACCACCAGAGCGCGGCGATCTATGGATTCCTTTGTCGCAAAGCCCACATGCGGAGTGCAGACGATATTCTTTGCCTGAAGGAGCGCGTGATCCGCGGCAAGAGGCGGCTCCTTGTCATAGACATCTATGCCAGCCGCGGCGATTTTACCGGAATTCAGAGCCTCTGCCAGGGCTGCCTGATCCACAACCGGTCCTCTCGCGGTATTTATCAAAATCGCGCTGTCCTTCATAAGCGCGATTTTGTCGGCACTTAGAAGCGCATTTGTCGCGTCTGTAAGAGGCACATGGATGGAGACAATGTCGCTCTCCGCGAGGAGCTCGTCAAGAGGCTTGTAGTCTATACCTATCGCCTTTGCCTCGTCTCTCTCATGGCGGCTGTATCCAAGCAGCTTGCAGCCGAAGGCCTTGAAGAGCCTTGCCGTAGTGCAGCCGATGCCGCCCGTGCCTATAATTCCAACGGTCTTGCCATGAAGCTCGTGTCCCACAAGTCCTGCCTTTGTGCCGCCGTCTCTAATCACAGCATCGCAGGCGCTTATATTTCTCAGGCAGTCCAAGCTGAGACCCAGCGCCAGCTCTGCCACGGCATCATTGCAATACCCGGCGGCGTTGGATACGGGGATGTTTCTGCTTCTGCATGCCCTCTTGCCCACATGGTCTATGCCTACAAAGGCTACTGAGATATATTTGAGATTTGGGCAGGCATCTATCACCTCATCCGGCAGCGGATTGTTTGCGATCAAGAGGATGTCTGCCTCGCGGCACCTGTCCTTAAGCTTTTCAATGTCCTTTTCTACGCTGTCATAGGCGATAAATTCGTGGCCTTTTTTTCTGAGGCCCTCCGCCAGTTCATCAAGGTATTCAGCCGAAATCCCAAGCGGCTCTGCCAAAACAACTTTCATCTTCTTCCTCCTGTTCTCCTAAAACTCGGCCGTCTTTGGAGTTCTTGGGAATGGCAGCACGTCACGGATGTTGCTCATGCCCGTAATATACATGATGATTCTCTCAAAGCCCAGACCGTAGCCGGAGTGCTTTACGCCGCCGTACTTTCTGAGGTCGAGATACCACCAATAATCTTCTTCGTTCAGGCCAAATTCCTTTATCTTGCTGATGAGGACATCATAGCGCTCTTCTCTCTGTGAACCGCCGATGATTTCTCCGACACCAGGTACCAGCAAATCGCAGGCCGCCACTGTCTTGTCATCATCATTGAGTCGCATGTAGAATGCCTTTATCTCCTTTGGATAATCCGTCACGAATACAGGCTTTTTGAAAATCTGCTCTGTGATATATCTCTCATGCTCAGTCTGCAGGTCGATACCCCATTCTACAGGATATTTGAATTCCTGACCGGACTTTAAGAGCAGATCCACAGCCTCTGTATATGTGATTCTTACAAAGTCGGAATTTACTATATTTTCCAGTCTCTCGAGCAGGCCCTTGTCTACGAAGCTGTTGAAGAATTGCATCTCTTCCGGCGCGTTTTCCAAAACGTACTTTATAATGTACTTTATCATCGCCTCGGCAAGCTCCATATTGTCATTGAGGTCCGCAAAGGCCACCTCAGGCTCTATCATCCAGAATTCCGAAGCATGTCTTGCTGTATTTGAATTTTCGGCTCTGAAGGTCGGTCCAAATGTGTAGACCTTTCTGAAGGCGAGCGCATAGGTCTCCGCCTCGAGCTGGCCGGATACTGTCATGGATGTCGGCTTTCCAAAGAAATCCTGGCTGTAATCCACCTTGCCGTCCTCTGTCATCGGCAAATTGTCGAGGTCGAGCGTCGTCACCTTAAACATCTCACCCGCGCCCTCACAGTCGCTGCCTGTGATGATTGGAGTGTGTACATAGACGAAATTCTGCTCCTGGAAGAACTTATGTATAGCATAAGCCACAAGCGAACGCACTCTGAATACCGCCGCGAAGGTATTGCTTCTCGGTCTCAGATGAGCAATTTCTCTCAAAAATTCCATAGAATGGCGCTTTGGCTGAAGCGGATAGTCCGGTGTGGACGTAGCTTCTACGTGAATCTCCCTTGCTTTAATTTCGAAAGGCTGCTTTGCTTCCGGCGTAGGTACCAAAATGCCGCGCACGGAAAGCGCCGTAGCCACATAAGCCTTCGCAATTTCCTCGAAATTCTCTATAAACTCCTCTTCGTATACTACCTGCACGGATTTGAAGAAGGAGCCGTCGTTGAGCTCGATGAATCCGAATTTGTTTGAGCTTCTGTTGTTTCTGACCCAGCCGCTGATTACGACTTCCTTGTCCGCATACTCTGCGGTGTTTCTGAATAAATCTCTTACTAACGTCTCTTTCATTTCACTTTCTTCTTTCGCAATTTCAAAGTCATATATGGGACTACTATATCACATTCCTACGAAAAAATCAATCAGTGCCCTATTTCTTTTGAGTCGAAAAATAAATAGAAATTATCTACACCCCTGCAGCTTTTTCGGCGGAAACCGCGTGGGTTTTCCGCTGAAGCGGTCAAAGAGCCGGGCGAGGGGCTTGCAAGCCCGACTCATATTTGCTAATAGCGTCTGTGCAGCTTTACATACTTTTCGCTGTCGTCCACAATGACTGCTTCCTCATATACAGCGGTCTTGCCGTCCTTATAATGAGCTGTGAATATAAAGGTAAGCTCCTCCGGCGCCTTTGTGCCCCAGCGGCCGTTCATGGTAATATCCCACAGACTGCCCGTAAAGCTCTGCCAGGCTGCTCCGCTGCTGCCTGCAGGTGAGACAGAGCCTGGGGATACAGCTGCTCTCGTAAGCTCGGTGCGATAGGCGCTGCCGGAAATCTCCGCCGTTACCGCTGTAGGCTCACCCAAAGCCTCTGCCGAGAGCATAAAGCGCTCGCCGCTCCAAAAGACATTGCTGCCGCGCATTCTCGGCTTCGCAGCCCTGATATATTCAGCATAGCTGACAGCCGCATCCCTTGACGCGCCAAAGGTCGTAGCATTGTAGGCCTTTCTGTTTTTCTCCCACTCGTCCGTATGGTATACACTGCCCGTAACGCCATAGCGCAGCACCTGTTCTACCTTGAATTCATAGGTCTTGATATCTATTCCGCTATCGTCACGAGCCGTACATACCACCGTGTACTTGCCCGGCTGCGCCTTTTCAGGAATCTTATCGGTCACGATGGCCGGATACTCGCCCGTAGACGGATCTGCCGCAAAATGATTATCTCGCCACACATAGATCTGCTCGCCGTCGCGTATCACCTCAATGACTACAATCAGCTCATCCTTTTCCGCGTCCTCCACCCGGGCGCGGATTCTGAAGGTTTCTCCCTCCTGCACCGGCGCCGGCTCTGACTTCAGACTCTTCACCTCCGGAGGCGTATTGACCGGCCCGCCCGATTCTCCGCCATCACCGGAAGCGCCGCTCTCATCCGGCATCGACCCGCCGTCGCCCTGTACATAAAAAGTCAGCTTTGCCACATTTGACATCTTGTCATAAGCCGGATTGCCCGTATCGTCATACTGCCAATGCTCCACGGTATACTTGCCATCGATATAGAATCTTTCGATTGGCGCGGACTGCACAATTCCGCTGCCGGCGCTTTCATTTCCATATTTGTCAATGACCTTTACCGCGTCAGGATGCGCACCGTCATTCCACGGCTCATGCGTATACTTCCAATAGGAAGCCTTGCTCGGATCTCCGGAGTAGTCGGAATAGTATACATTGTACATCACAAGCTCGCCCTTCTTATATACGACAGGCACATTCTCCTCTTCCTTCGGTACCGGCACTGTCTCCACTGTCACGCCTGCCTCTGCCGCAGTCCAGCTTCCGGCGATTTGCGGGTCATACATATTCTCCTCTGTGACATATACTCTCTTGCCGTTTCGCACGGTATACAGCTTAAAATCCGCGAGATACCACTCCTCGTCCGCGGACGAAAGCGTGATATCTGTCCTTCCGTCATAAGCTTTATTTGCCATGAATACTGTCGAATCATAGACCTTTACACGGTCTGTGGTATATGTCACGCCCTTGCTTGTGGTATAGCTTGTGCTATAGGTATTTTTCAGATCACCGTGCGTGATAAAATACTTACCCTTTGCTACAGGCTCATAAAGCGTCTCCACAATATCCGTATGTACGCTCGCAGGCCCGACATAATTTTTTCCGACAAAGCTGTGCGCGCCTGTAATCGCCTCGCCCGCAGTTTCCAGATATGTCTCTGTACCCTGGAAAGCGGATAATTGCAAAGACGGATAGGTCTTGCTTGCATTTCTCTCTATGTATTGTCCCAAATAATCCGCGCTGACATTTCCAAGCCAGATTTTCATAGCAGTCTCTGTCGCTCCGTCTGTGCCATAGTCATTTGCGTACCAGAGAGCACCTTTTTTAGGCAGGCTTTTTATATATGCTTCCGTATTTATGCCATAATTTTCCCCCATGTCAAGCACCGCGTAATAATCCGAACCCCTGCGCCCCAGCTTGACAGTAGCATCTTCTGTCTCCATCACATAGCCTTCCTCAGGAAAGTTTGTCTGATACAGATCCAGGTAGCTTGCCTTTTGCCCGCTATACATGCGCACCTTGCTCGGCGTAGTGATAGTTCCGCTGTGATAATACCAATCTCCGCCCTGTGATTTACTTTTATCCTGCAGCAAATTATCCTCCGGCTCTACATCTTCAATGTATGAAACGGTCAAGTTGTCAATCAAAAGCCTTATATTATGAGCTCTTGAAGATTGCATTGTAATTCGTAGAGACAAGCTATGCTCACCGGCTCCGAGTATTTCCGGATGCGTATATGAGCTTGCGAAATTCGATCCTCCAAAGGTATGCTTGCCCAAAAGATTCCACTGCTTGTCGTCAATATAGCCTATTATATATTTGCTCCCGCCACTACGCTTTTGCGACGCGTCATATGATGCGGCTACATCAAATGATAATATCGCCTTTTTACCTTCCGGGATTGTAAAAGTAATTTTGGCAAGGCGAGAATCCGGATTGCTTCCTGTGCTTTTTGAGGCGTAGTAATATATATCTATAAGGCGTCCCGCTCCGTCTACAGCTTCCGGAATTATTTCTTCATAATCATAATATGAGCTATCATATTTAGAGTAATATTTGAAGAAGTCATTTCTCACATCAGTCTCAAAATCGTCCTTTTCCACAGAGGTCACATAATAGTTTTCTCCCGTAAACTGCCCGCTTGCCACTCTCTCCTCGGTCGTCATAAACTCCGAAATTTCAGGGCTCACAGTTATTTTTTCCTTGCCATCCGAGGCCTTTATACTATACTCATAGTAATATGTCGTATCCGGCTCCAAAGTAAAGCTCTTTGTGAGCGAGCTTTGCGAATCCGCAGCCGCGCCTTCACTTTTCACAATCTTATACACGTCTTTCTTTTCTTCGTTTGACGCAGCCGCTATAGCCTTCGCAAGCTCCTCCTTGAAATTTTCATTTCTTGTAATCTGCTTTACGTCCACTCCCTCCGCGAGAAGCGCCGCGCAAAGGCTTTTCTGGTACCCGGAAAGTTCCCGCTCCCCTGCGATTATTACATTTACCCTGTTTTTTACAATGCGCTCTATGGTTTCGGCAAGATTTCCCTCATTTTCCTTATATTTGCTGTCGCAAAGCACAAGCACATTTTTATCCTCATTTTGATAGGTCTCGCCTATACTACGCGCCACGGATTGATTCAGCACCGTATCCATAGTCCTGTATATCGATACTACCTTTGCGGACTGGTCGCCGTTAAACTCCGTCTTTGAGCCGCCGCCTACGGTCCAGCTCGCCCCGTAGAGATTGTCACTTGTCATGCTCTCCTCGAGTATGCTGCCAAAGTTCATCCACGAATTGCCCTTTCCGCTGAAGCCGCCATATGCTGTCTCACCCGTAGCTAGATCCAGCTTCCATGTACGCGCATGCGAGTAATAATATGTCGAATCCGAATCATACAGGCCGGACCAGTCCCCGCGCGTCTGAAAATATACCACATCGCCAAGCTGCATAGCATGCATTATGTGATCCGATGTGAAATAGTCCGTGCTGGCATCGCTTGTCACGCTTTTATACACATCATAGCTTGCATCCGTATATACAGCATCAAATTGCGCCGCGCTCACACGTTTTACCTTGCCGGAGCGCGAGTAGCGATAGTTCACAATGCTCGTAACATATGTAAATTCGCCCTTTTCATTTTTCGCCATCATAGCATCCGGTATCTCATCATCGTCTGTCATCGTCTTCACTTCTTTTATCAGATTGTTGTAGGCGTCAAAAATGCAGACCTTATTCAAATCCGCCGCAAAGATTGCGACATTTCCCAATATATCAAAGCCCAGGCTCTTATATAGATCCACCGAAGTATATCTGCCCATTTCCTGTGATACGACGCTCCCCGTCTTGAGATTCAGATATCCCCTCTCAAAGCCCCTCGGTGTAGCTATGACGAAATTCACCTCACCGCCGATGAGAGCCGAGTAGGCATTCGCCGCATAATCGCCGCTGGAATTGAGCCTGCCCATTACAATCTTTGCCCCGTATATCTTTTCCGCCTCGCCCGTCACGGTGCTTATGCTGTATACTCCGTCGCTTTTCAGCGTATAGATATATCTGCCATACGAATATGCGTCTCTGCCCAATTCAAAATCAACGCTTGTCAAAAATCCGCCGCTCGCCTTTTCGAGTATGGCCGTCTTTCCCGAAGAGACAAAAAATACATATTTGCCCATTTTATCCATGACAAAATATCCCTTGTGGCCTCCCGTTTTTGCGGAAACTGCGCCGTTTGAGCTATAGATTCTCATTTCGAGCTCAGCCGCGGTGAGGTTGTGCTGCCACTTCATTTCTCCGGTATATCCGTCATAGGCCGTAATTTCAAAGGGCTGCTGCGGATAGGCGTCATTATCTACGTTTGCGACAGTCTCCTCCGTGTAGTTCGGCTTCATATAATAGAAGGTGTCATCGTCCACGGCAAAGTTTTCGTTTTCAAACATAGTATAGCCTGTCTCATAATTCAGGCCATCTGTCCTTACAAATTTTGCGGTGCGTCCATCTCCCACATCCTCGCTGTCGTCCGCCACTACAGCGCCATTCATCTGTGTGAGTGAAATATCAGCCTCCACGCCCTGCTCTATAAGCTTCATCTGCAGGTCGTTTTGAATCGCCTCTATCTCAGTTTTGTCTGCCTCGCTGCCTGCCACTACAGCTACCTTTACGCCGGAGCTTTCCTTAAGATCAAGGCTCACCACCGGCGCCACATTTGTCACGTCCGTGCTTATGGTCGCCCATGCCGAGTGGTAGTCGGTCTCAGTAATGTATTCCTCAAGCGTCTCATCCGTCCATATATCCTTTACAAATACCTTATACTCAAGCTTTCCTACGCCATCATGCGAATGTATTATGGTCTTGAGCCTGCCAAAGGACGCGTCGACTATCGCTGGTGAGCCGTTTAGAGGGATCCAGGTGTCTCCAGCATCTCCACTTGCGGAAACGTCCCCATCTCCCGAAGACCCCGCAGTTTCCGCCTCTCGATAATACCATATTCTGGAAAGCTCGTCTCCGCTGTCCGTGCTGCTTCTGTCCTCGACCGTAATCTCTGCCGTGTCGGAATTTGGATTTCGAAGCTGCACATTTTCGGTAAAGAGCGCGGCCTTTGGAGCAAGGTCAGGCGCCACTGTAAATGCCTTCTCTACAAGGTCGGATTTGCCATTTGCGTCCTCCGCGTATATGCGATATTTGAAATTCCGCGCCTCCGCATTCTTGGTCAAAAATAGCAATTGCACATTCGTAAAATATTCATCCTTGCTGCCCGCGGTAATCGCGCGCGTTTTTATATGCTCCGAATTTTCAAGCGCGTTTGTGCCGCCTATGTTGTGATCAAGATGCACGCGCTCTGTCCCATCCTCTGTCTCTATTTCGACCCAAAGCCTTGTAAGAGCCACCTTGGGATTTGTAGCTATTTTTATGTCCAATATCTGCTTTCGATTTGTCTTTTGCTTGCCAGAAAGCGTATCGATAATGGTAGGCGTGTCGAATACCTCTATATATCTTGAATCCGAGCCTGTCTCGCCCGCATCCGTCTCGACCTCCAGGGTCACGGTAAAAAACTCATCCTCCTCGCTTGGCGTATTGAAGGTAAAAATGCGTGTTGCGCCGCTTGTGCCACTTTTCTTCTTTTGAGTGGCATTTGGCGCGTCCGTATACATGTTGTTTTTTCCAAGCCCTTCGCTATAGAACTCCCGTGCCGAGTAAGGGTAGGTGCCATCGCTTTCCTCTACCTGAAAGTATGTCTGATCCACCGCCTCCACCGGATGCCCTACATAGGTATAATCCGGCAGCTTGAGCTGCACATCAAAATCCCCCGCTGTGCGCGAATCCGTTATCTTTATACTCTTTGTGGCGCTGTCCGTCTGCCCGTCATCCGTAGTGACAGTGATTCTATAGTAGACAGTGCACACATTGCTTTCAGTCTGCGTGACGCTTCCGCCCGTGTGTTTTCCTTTTTTTGCCGAGCTGCCCTTCCACGTCACGACTGACTCCCATGTGCTTTTGTCATAGCTTTTTTCAAGGACTGCGGAAACGGCGTATATCTCCGGCGAGAGGATAGATGCGTCCGCTACCGTATAGCTTTCGCCTTGCTTTGCACTCGAGTCCAAGCTGAGATCAGCCGCCAGGTCACCGAGCTCTATGCTCTCCGTAATGGTATATTCTATCACCGTCGGCGTAAAGTACATGTATCCCTGCACCTTGGCGTTGTAGCTTTCGCTGCTCGGATCCAGCAGGTTCATTTTATCGATCATGTCCTGACTCGGAGTTCCGAGAAGGTCGTAGACCTTTTGCTTTTGACCTTCTGAAAGCATTTTCTTCAGGTTATATGCCTTACTTGGAAAGCTCATTCCATATGTGACAGGATTCGCCCCATCTGAGCTTGTGACATTCATGTCTGCTGAATACGCCACATAATTTTCGTCATAAGCGGCTTTTGTTTTGCCATATGAAGTTTTCGACCATAAGGCCGTCTCATCAGAAGCTGCGTTTTGAAAAGGAAAGTAGCCGCGCTGTCCCTTTGTGGCTGATTTATTGTACTTTCCGCTTGATACCACCTTTGCGCCCGAAGGCAGATTCCACTTATGACTCATCGAATGCTGCGTAGTCGTATCACCGTATTTTAATCCATTTTGCCATACACCGCTCGAATTACACCATAGGAAGGTAACTCCGGTATCCAGGCTATAATATCGTGTGGTCTTTTCCACCGTGAGTGCGCTGGCATCAATAGCCGCGCCTCCGCAAAGAATCAGTAGAGATACTGCAAATATCCCAAGTCTTGCAAGTGCCTTTCTGATTCCGCTCCCTTTTCCCATATTTCTAAACATATCTGCATCCCCCTATAGACGGCTTCAAAAAGCCGCCCCGCAAATACACTCCCCTTTTGTATATGTATACTTTTGCAAATTTGCCGAGTCCTTTACTTTGAAACTTTCTCCGCTTTTAAAAGGTAAATCGTGTCGCTGCCGTTTTGGAAAAACCCCACATAATCGTACTTCGGCAGCTTAAAGTTGTCCTCGGATTCGGGTATCCAATATCTCGTGTTGTTGTAGCTCTCCATTTGATATGCCGTAGAGCCGCACACAAGTACCACATTGCGTCCGTGGACTTCATCTGAAAACGTAATCCCCTCTGTATCCACTAAATTTTTCGTAAGCGTGGCGCTCAGGTTTGCATACATGCCGTCAGGTCCGGTATGCTTCTCATCCAAAATGACACAATACTTTAAGTCCTTGTACGGATTTTCCATTTCCCCCGTGCTTTCCCACTTCTCAGCATAGGTTTCGTCGTAGATGACTGGCACCTTGTAAAAAGGATGCGGCATATAGTCCATAAAAGTCGTGATTACTGAGCCTATAGGCACCGCGCCATCCTCTCTCTTCTCCGCGGAAACCGCGCCGTTTCCGCCGCTATTCGTAGCTAGCTTCCCATCGCCCGCGGCTGATTTTTCACCGTCTGCTGCTGAAGCGGCCTTTGTCAAATCCGGATAAATCCTCGCAGTTTCCGCAGAAAGGCGATACATGACTGTCACGCCCTCCGCACGGCTAAGCTCCCCAAGCGGTCTGAAGCTCCCGTCCTCGTAGCCTGTAATAATTCCAAAGCCATAGGCCCTTGCTATCTCCCTGGCATACTTGTGAGAGGCATCCACATCGCTTATACTCGCGAGGATTTCGTCCGAATTTGTAAGAGCTTTATTTCCAAAGGTACGGGCTATCAAAAGCGCCGTATCCTCCCTCGTAACAGGCGCGGAGAGCTTGCTTTCGGGAATCTCAGCCTCAGTCATAAGGCCCTTTGCCACGGCTTCTTCATAGTAGAAGGATGCCCAGTGGCCCCTGCCCGCGTTTCCGATGTCAGCTCCTGTATGATATACGGTCAGCATTTTTATAAATTCACCATACGTAAGCTTGCCATCGGGTCTGAAGCTGCCATCCTCATAGCCCTTGACCACGCCTTTCTCTGTCATAATACGCGCCGCCTCACCTGCCCAGTGTGACTGCGCCAAATCCGTAAATATCAAATCATCTTCCGCGGCATAGACTATCCCGGAATCCATAAGCTTTTGGATATTGAGCTCCCCATTGCCATCTGTATCTCTGCTTTCATTCCCGAATCCATTGCCGGTTCCAAGCTGCATACCCGGAACCGCGCTCACACAAATTACAGCTACCGCAAGTGCAAGTGCCACTGCCGCGCCCTTTTTCCTTATTTTTCTTATTTTCATAATCTTTCCTCCTTCGCAAATCCCTTTCTTTCATTAAAAATTCAGCGTCCTAAACCTTTCGCATCTCTATCCGCATCCGCAAGCTTTGGATTGCTTTTCAATACTGCCTTCGGACTTTTGTCCTACTATCCAAAGCAGACATTTTTGGCCGGTTACGGTAAAGATCTGCGGTGTTCACTGCATCCCGTTTTTTTGCATTTCTTGAGCTTTTCTGCACTTGCTTCTTGACAAGCTTCTTGCTTTCCAGCTCGTTAATTGACATTTTCTGTAATTATTAGGAAATCGATGTATTTCTTTGTTTAGTACATTCTACAGTACTTTCGCCCACAAGGCAAGTAATTTTTTATAATTTTATCTGAATTTTTCTAAGCTTACTTTTTTTGACAGTGAATTGGTAAAAAAGGATATCAAAGGAAGCCTCCTTGCAAACAAAAGAGGGCTTCTCTAGAGGAAAGCGGACCTCCTTTTTATTTACTTTCCACGCCTGCCGGCACCGCCTCCGCGGCTCATGCCGCCGCCTCCGCGTCCAAGGCCGGAGCTTCGGCTGCTGCCTCCAAAGGAGCTTCTTCCGGAGCTAAAGCCTCCTGAGCTTCTTCTTCCGGCGCCACCACCACGGCTTGTGCCGCCGCCTCCACGTCCGAGGCCGGAGCTACCTCCAAATAAGCCTCCTGATTTTCTCGGGGCCGAGCCTCTTGCCTGCGGCATTCCAAAAGGCTGTCCTCCGCCTCCCCGCGGAGCTCCTCCCGGTGGCATCATTCCACCCGGTGGCATCGGCGGTCTCGGCCCTCTGCGAGGCCCCGGCGCAATAGGAAAACCCGGGAAGTTTCCGCCGCGACCATAAAAACCTCTGCGACGCCTTATCCCGCGCCTTATCCTTGAAACGATAAGGATGAAGAGAATCAGCAATATCAGAAGTTTCAACGAATTCGAGAAAACAAAGCCGGACGGTGAACTATCATCGACATATCCTCCATAACTTTGCGAGTCATAGTCTCCATCGTAGGTCTTCGAGCCATCATCCCCGTCGCGCGTCCGCAAACTATGGCTTTTGTCTGTGCCGTAGCCATCCGCGTATCCGTCGTACGTCTGCGCATCGGCTGTGCTCAGTCCATAAGCGTCGCAAAGCTGCAGCTCGAGTTGCTCGAAGGTTTTCCGCACGCCGGAGCTGTAATCGCCCGCCGCGAAATCCTCTTCAAGGTATGTATACAGCAAGAGATCGATATCTCCGGCCGTTATTTTAGACTCCAAGCCTTTGCCCTGCATACACCAATAGTTGTCCTCACCAATGGTCAAAAGCAGGAGTATGCCGTTGTTTTCGTCTGAGGCGCCGATGTCCCATTTGTCAAAAACCTTCTTTGCGTAGTCCTCTATGTCGAGCCCGTCGAGGAAATCCACCGTCATGACTACAATCTGCGCGCCTTCACAGCTTTGCTCAAGGTAGGCATTATGGGATATAATGTAATTTTCTGTATCCTCGTCAAGGACATCCGCGTAGTCGGCCACATAGAAGGAGTCCGATACATCCGGAACGTCCGCAAATACGCTCACGACAGAAAGCGCAAGAAGTAATAGCACGGCTGCGGAAACTGCGAGGAGTCTCCTTCCGCGGGAGCTGCCCGCTGCGTGCCTTCTCCTGTTTTTCATTCTCATTTTTTTACCCCTTTTCCATTTTTACCGGCATTTGGCATAGCTTCAATATTGCAAAACCGCTGACTTTGCCGGTGTCGCAAGGCATATCAGCTTTGCCGGAAAGCCATCTAGCAGCTTGTTGTACTCAGCGGCATAGCTATAGTATGGATCGTGACTTATTGTGTCATTTCTGGAATTAAAATCCGCATATAAGCGCTGTCTGTAGCTTTCATCCTTTTCAGACAGACTTCCGTCAAGCTGATCCGTAGCTTGCCCCAATTTCTGGGCATTATCACGGCCTGAGCCCTGAGCCGTAGACTGTTCCGAATTTTCCAGAGCGCCCAGTGCATTGTAAAGCGCCTGCATCGCCGTATCCATCTGCGCATTTGCCGCAAAGAGAGCCCCGATCTCGCCCGTGCCTACCGCCTTTGAATAGGTAGCCAGCGCAGTTTCCGCCGTCGTAAGCTCCGCGCAGTCGCTCTCCAAATACTTCGTCGCGATGGTCTGCATATTTGTAAGTGCGCTCGCACGCTCTGCCATATCATTTGCAATGCCGATGCCGTCGCGATCCTCGCCGAGAAAAAATACGTCCTCAACCTTTTGGTATTGCGAGGCCAGCCCTTTGTATCCGCCGAGCAGGAAGCCCGCCAAAATCAGCACGAGCATCAGCACTATTGAAATTGTTTTATTTTCTAATATTTTCATATTTTCCCTTTTCTGGAATTTGCGTCACTTTGCTCCGTCGCTCTAACCTCTGAACTCAAGCATCTTGTCCCTGAGCTGATTTTCGATGTTCAAAAGCTCGACCTCGGCCGCCTTGCGCTTTGCCCTGCCGTCGTTTTGAATTTTCACTACCTCATCCAGCGTGTCTATCAGCATTTGATTTGTATGCTGCAAGGTCTCTATATCCACGATTCCGCGCTCGGATTCCTCTGCAACGCCGACCGTAGTCTGCTTGAGCAGCTCCGCGTTTTTCTTGAGCAGCTCGTTTGTCGTGTCGGAAACTGCCCTTTGCGCGTTCATCGCCTGTTCGCTGTGAGCAAGGCCGAGTGCGAGCACCATCTGGCTCTTCCAGAGTGGTATCGTGTTGAGAAGTGTGGTCTGGATTTTCTCGACCATAAGCGCGTCATTGTTTTGGATCAATCTGATTTGCGGACCCATTTGCAGGGAGA
The DNA here is from genome assembly GCA_963636105.1 of Anaerovoracaceae bacterium. Lineage (GTDB taxonomy): Bacteria > Bacillota > Clostridia > Peptostreptococcales > Anaerovoracaceae > CAVHIG01. The sequence continues at coordinate 7,146 of CAVHIG010000003.1, read as the reverse complement.
CCGTCCTTGTCAGGTCGAGGTCGTGCAGCTTCTTTTCGAAGCGATTTGTGAGATTTGCGAAGTCATTCGCCGCCTGCGCGTCCTCCAAAGCTCCCGAAAGCTCCGCCTTTCTGCGCATCTCGGGAATTGTCACATTCTGCGCCTCAGCGAGCTTTTTCTTGCCCGCCACGATATACAGGGAAAGCTGCCTAAAGTTTGTCAAATTTGCCTTAAACATCTCATCAAGCACAGCGATGTCCTTTGTCAGAGTTATCTGGTGCCCCTCGAGCACGTCGACAACCTTTTCTACATTGACCTCAGCCTTATCATACTGCGCCTTGAGCTGCGCGATACCTGCTCCCGCCTTTTTGAAAATGCCCAAAAATCCCTTTTTCTCTTCCGTAGGGTCGAAGCCCTTGAGCTCAACCACCAGCTCGGCAAGCGTATCTCCGACAGAGGACAGATCCTTTGTCCTTACCTTTTGCAAGGCCATGTCGGAAAACTGCGAGATTTTTGACTGCGCATCCGCGCCATATTGCAAAATATGCGTCGTATTGCTGATATCTATCTTTGCCGCAAAATCCTCAACTGCCTTGCGCTCAGCATCGGTCAGCTGAATCTTGTCTTCGATATTGACTTCCTTGATTTCCGGCTGTGCCGCTGGCTGCGCGGCGAGCGCCTGCTGCTTTGCGTAGGCTTCCTCTTCACCAGGAACGATGAGCACCGGTATGGCATTTTCTTCCTTATCTGCAAAAGCTGTCAAGGTTTGCCCCTCCGTCATTTCCATCATTCCGTCCGCATCCTTCATCATTTCCGGCATCAATTTTTCTTCTGACATATTTTTCCTCCAATCCTGTTTTTCCTATTTTGCTCCAGCGTCTGATTTTCCTATTTTTACTTCTCTAATATTTCGTCGAAATTCATTTTATTTACATTGCTGCCATTTCCATCCATAAGCTGCTGCAGCACCGCAATATCGGCGGAAATGCTCATTTTATCATCTTCAAACATGTCGTCCAGGTATTTTTTCAGGCTCACGTCGATATTTGCAAGGCCGGCCTCAATATCGGCCATAGAAGTGGAGATATTGCTCCCTTCCACGCCCTGCTGCTCGAGGTTTATGTAATTTTTTACCAAATCAGTGATCATCGGCACATAATGCACCGCCACCGTCCTGATTTTGCCGCGGTCTTTTGGATCACGCTCAAGGTTGTCCGCAAGCTTTTCCAATGTGAGTGCCATGCTCTCCACAGTCGCCGCTACCTTTGAGCTTTGAATCTGTGCCTTTAAAGTCGTAAGCTTTTCGCTTCCCTCGTCAAGCATTGCGGAAACTGCCTCGCTTCTCGTTTTGACAGGCTTTGGCGCAGGCATGGCGGCTATCTGCTTCTTGCGCCTGCCACTCAGCACAAAGTAGGCGACACACGCAATTGCCGCGGCAAGCACCAGTCCCCAAAATTTATATACAGGCAAAACCATCGCTGCCACAAAGAAAGCCACACCGGCAGCTATATTTGGCACGCCTGCTCCCATAGGTTTTTTAGAATTCGCATTTTTTGTCATTTTGCTTTACTCTCCCGTTTTCCCTTGCCAAGGCCTCCAGTGCGCGGGCATTTTTAAAGGCTGCCTCTATGTCTTCTCCACATACAATCATACCATGGTTTGCCATGATAGCGCCATTGTTTTTTCCCACGGCGGCCGCGGTATTTTTCATAAGGGCCTTTGTCCCGGGCAGTGCGTAGGCCGCAAGCTTCACCGGATTTGAAAACGGCGCTGCCAGGTCCTTGTGGGCCGCCGGATTTTCCTGCTCCGGTACTGGCAGGTCCTTGTGCGCCGCCGGATTTTCCTGCTCCGGTACTGGCAGGTCCTTGTGCGCCGCCGGATTTTCCTGCTCCGGTACTGGCAGGTCCTTGTGCGCCGCCGGATTTTCCTGCTCCGGTACTGGCAGGTCCTTGTGCGCCGCCGGATTTTCCTGCTCCGGTACTGGCAGGTCCTTGTGCGCCGCCGGATTTTCCTGCTCCGGTACTGGCAGGTCCTTGTGCGCCGCCGCAAAGACGCTGCAATACTTCGAGTGAGTATGTATTATAGCGCGCACATCCGGGCGATTCCTGTAAATCGCGGCATGCAAGCCCTTTTCCGAGGTCGGCTTCAAATCGCCCTCATATTCCAAAGTTTTTATTTTTACCTTTACCATGTCAGCCGGCGCAAGGCGCATATAATCGAGACCCGAAGGTGTGACGAGCATGTGCTCTCCGTCAAGGCGCACTGAGAGATTTCCCCAGGTGCCCTGCACAAGGCCTGAGGCGACGAGCATTTTGCCGTATTCGACGAGCATTTCGCGAAGGCCTTCTTCGCCGCTTTCTGTGATTTTTGCAGATCCTGCAATTTCACCGGTCTCCGGAGTTTCTGCTGCGTTTGCAATTTCACCGGTCTCCGGAGTTTCTGCTGCCTTCGTCTTCTCTGCGGCGGCCTCTCTTTTTCCACCGACTTCTTCTTTACCAGCGGCGGCCTCTCTATTCTCTTCGAGCTTCGCCTTTTCTTCGGCCTTGGAATATTTTTTCATATATACAAAGCGCATAAGCTTACGTTCCCAAGGCGCGATTTGACAGGCACCACCGAGGTTTTCGGCAAGGAGACTCACCTCGGCAGATTTTTCCAAAACTGTCATAGCAACTATGGCTTCATAGGGAGTGCGGCCCACCGTGAGAGTATATCCAAGATAAGCGCCGTTTGCATCCCTACCCGTAGTTACGAAGCAGCCTGCATTTGTGCGCAGCGCGCGTGCCAGTCTGTCCGCGACTTTTTCAAAGCCTTCGCTGCCATCTATTACCTCAGCGCGCGTGCCGATAATTTGAGCCATATCATCAAGTGAGGGGATGAGCTCCTCGCCACGGCTGAGCCACATTTGGCAAGCCGGAGTCTTTGAAATCACAGCGGCACGGAGCCTGTGACTTTCCTCACTTTTTCCCTCCCTGCCGCGCTTATCTCCTAAGAAAATCGCACCGGATATCCTCTCAATGTCATTTTCGGCGAGATTTGCAAGGTCCGCGCCCTTTTTCGTTGCAAGCACTCCTTCCTCCGTCTCCAGAAAAAGACGCGCACCTGTCTCCGCACCTGCCAGCATCGCCGCGTATTTTTTTATATATTCAAAGCTTGCGTTCATATTTTCCCTTTCAAATATTTGTATTATTTATTTTATTTTATTTGTATTCTTTATTTGTATTATTCACTTCATTTGTATTCTTCATTTGTATTCTTTATCTCATTTGTGTTCTTCATTTGTGTTCTTCATTTGTATTCTTTCAAACTTATTTAACCTTGTTGAATAAGTGCAAAGACAGGCTATTTCAACAAGAAATATTATAGAAAAACAGCTAAAATCAAAAAATATTGTAGAAAAGCAGCTAAAATCAAAAAATCTACAATAAATTCAAAAGCGCGAAATCTATATATTGTTATTTTAGCTTGATTATGGTTAAAATGTCATATAATGTATTGCATATATTTACAATTATGCAATATTTTAGGCTATAATTTCCAGCTTGTGAGGCATATGGACGCATCTACCTTAAAATTTATAGAAGTTTTCCGCCGTAAAAGCAAAAAACTTCTATAAAAATCTCCATTCCGCCGCCTTGCGTCGGCACTACACTACTGTCTTTTCACAGCTAATTCTAAAAAGCCTACTTTTTAGAATTAGCTGTGAGTGATGAGCTGTTAGCTGTGAGTGATGAGCTGCTAGCTGTTAGCAGTTAGCTGCCCACTAACTGCTAACTGGCGAATCTCTCCCCATTTGCAAGCTTATACGCTGATTCCAGGGCGCGATATACATTTTTGTAATCTAAAAACAATTTGTCGTAAATCGCGCGATTCTCAGGATTTGGGCGGTAACTGCGTTCGATCTGCACAAAGTCCTTGGCCGCCTCAAAGCCCGGAAGGTAGCCGAGGCCTATGAGCGCAACCACCGCGGCTCCCACAGCTCCGGCGTTTCTCGGATCCCTTACAACCGCAAAGTGCTTGCCTGTAATATCCGCTATCATCTGCATCCAGGCGTCATCCAGCGCTCCGCCGCCTATAATTCTGAAGTTGTCGCAGGAAAAGCCGTAATCCTTTTGGTAATTTTCCAAAATCCAGCGCAGATTGTAGCCTATTCCCTCGTATACTGCGCGCATCAAGTGCTCGCGCGTATGCACCATAGTCATGTTGAAAAGTGTGGCGCGCGTCGTTGTCGAGGAAACGGGGCAGCGTTCCCCAAGCATCCAAGGCGTGCATATCAGGTGGTCGCTTCCCGGCGGAATTTTTTGAACTACGCTGTCCATATAGGCATAGATACCTTCTCCGTATTCCTCCTTTTCACGGGCGAAAAACTGATCGCAGATCCACTGTATATTTGCGCCGGCCGACTCTGTAATGCCCGCAATCAGGTTCATTTCGCGGTCGGCCGACTGTATGGCTGCCGCTCCATGCATAAATTTATCCGCGGTGCGGCTTGCGCAGGCTACCCAGGCAGATGTGCCCAGATAAATATGCAGATCTCCGTCACCGCACATGCCCGAGCCGACAGCCGCAGCCTGCACGTCATCACAGCCGCCCAGCACAGGTGTGCCCGCAAGCAAACCGGTATCTGCCGCCGCCTCTTCCGTCACGCCGCCTACGATATCGGTACTGCACACAAGCGGCGGCAGCTTGTCCATGTCTACGCCTGTATACTTCATGACACCGAGCCACTCCTTCTTTTTCAAATCCAAGCCATAGGAAGAAGCGCCTGAAAGCTCTGTGACCATGCTTCCGGTCAATTTAAATTTCAAATAGCCATTTACATCCAAGATCTTATGTGTTTTGGCATAAATCTCCGGCCTTTCCTCCTTGAGCCAAACGATTTTTGCGATGCAATCCTTGCCCATTATCGGAGTACCGGCAACTATTGAAAAGATTTTCTTGCCGCCGAGCTTTTTCATAATGCTCTGCGCCTGCTTTTCTGCTCTGCCATCCACCCATGTGATATTGTTGTACAATACCTCGCCATCCTCGCTTACAGGAATGATACCCTGCGCCTGTGTGGAAAAAACGATGCCCTTGATAGAAGCCGGATCCAGATTGTTTTCGGAGATTATGCGGCGGCAGGCCTTTGCGACAGCCTGCCAGTAATCCTCCGGATCCTGCTCCACCCACGCTGGATTCGGATAATACGTAGGATAGGCCTCTACCGCAGTCGCGACGATGTTTCCGCTGTAATCTACAAGCACCGCCTTGTCTGAGCTTGTACCCATGTCGTGCGCGAGAATGTAGCGCTTGCAAGGCTTTGACATACAGCCTTCTTCGCACCTGACTCCTGTGTCAGGCGATATATTTTTATCAAATTCCATATATGTATTCCTTTCTATAGGGAGGGGCTGTCGGCTATTGGCCGATGTATTCCTTTCTATAGGGAGGGGCTGTCGGCTGTTGACCGTTGGCTGTCGGATGCTTTTCGGCGAGCCGAAAAGCTACCTCTCACTAACCGCTCACCGCTCCACCTACCTGCACTTCCCTGTCTTCACTACTTCCTTAAACACATGCTCAAAACGATTCAAAGCTTCATCTATGACCTCATCCGTATCCGCCATGGATGTGTACAGCCTGCTGCCCGCAAGGGTCACAATGCCGTTTGCCATATATGCCGCTCCCATGCGCTCCATAGAATCCTTGCGCTCGTACATCATATCCTTCTTTTTCAGAAGTCCCATAGCAGATTTTGCAAGGTTAAACGACGAGAAATCAAAGCTCATCGCGCCTGTACATTCCAGATGCACTATGCTTCCCTGATTATATGCCACAAATGGCAAGCCGTACTTATCGAGCAGACTTTTTAGCCCATCCGTCAGCCTGTCTCCCGCGCGACCGGCAATTTCGCAGGCACCCGTGCGCGCAATCTCACGAATAGCCGTATATCCGGCAAGTGACGAGAGAGGATTTGCCGCAAGCGTGCCGCCTACATAGGCTCTATGCTTTCCTGTCGCCAAGCCGGCTGCCATAAGCTGCGCATACTCCTTTTTGCCGCCGACACCTCCAGCCGCGGGATATCCGCCGGCTACGATTTTTCCAAATATTGTAAGGTCTGGAACGATGTCAAAAAGCCCCTGCGCACCCGAAAGACCCACGCGGAAGCCCGTCACTACCTCATCGAACACCATGAGCGCGCCATACTTATCGCAAAGCGCGCGCACGCCCTTGTTATAGTCGAAGGCCACAGGACGCGTACCGCTCTCCGGACCTACCGGCTCCACGATAACTGCCGCCGTTCCCCCCTTCATCTTATTTCTCTTCAGCATACCCTCAAGCATGTCCAAATCATTCGGACGCACCTCATCCGTGCGCTCATACGCCGAGCCGGGTATTCCGTGAGATTCCAAAAGTCCGCGGCTTCCCGGGATTTTAAGGCCATATACCATCTGATCCGACCAGCCGTGATACGCTCCGCCGATTTTGATGACGCGCTTCTTGCCGGTTGCGATACGCGCGATTCTGAGCGCCGCCATGACTGACTCCGTGCCGCTTCCCAGCATACGGAACATCTCCACATTTGGCATGTGCTTATTTATCTCCTTTGCGATCATGAGCTCCGCCTTGTGCAAAAGCCCCGTAACCGGCCCGCAAGTCTCCAGCAGTTCCTCGACCGCCTTGCGTATCGGCGCATAATTGCTGCCGAGAATCGTCGGCCCGCCTGCCTGCAAAAAATCTATATATTCATTTCCGTCCTCGTCATAAAGGTGCGCCCCGCTCGCCTTGGCAAAGGCCACCGGAAACGGCTTATTGAATGCCAGATTGTGCTGCACTCCGCCAGGGATGTATTCCTTCGCTTCCTCGTAAATCTCCCGCGAGCGCTTGCACTTTTCATCGTAATATTTCAAAATCGTATTTTCGTAATAGTCGTCATTTACCTCCCAGACCGGCTGCGATGTAAGCTCCGCCAATCTGTGATTTATCTCATCCGGATCGTCCCAGCGATATACTCCGCTGCCATTTATTCCCGGGTCAGCCGTTCTCTTGTTTTCCTCTATACTCATTTTTATCTCCTCTTTTCTATATTTTTAGGTTTTTATACTTTATCAAATTATTGTTGTAAGGAAGATTTGGGGGTGGTAGCTGGCTGCAGGCCCTTGTGACGAGCAGCTAGAGACAGCAAGCGAT
>CAVHIG010000002.1:0-57856 GCA_963636105.1 Anaerovoracaceae bacterium | reverse complement strand
GAGGCGAGCTTAGCTGTCTCCTGCGAGGAGCACCAGGCCAAAGACAGCTTTAGCCCCCAAATCTTCAAAGGTAGTTTGAAAAAGTATACGTTTGCAAATATGCTGTTACACAGCTATATCCGTCAGCTTCATTATCAAATAGTACGCATACCCTATAGCCGCAAGACAAGCTGTCATTATCAGTCTCCCGCCAAATCCGCTATACAAAGCTTCCAGATAATCGGGCGAAATCAAATTGAGTGCCAGTATCACAATACAAGGCATAAGACTTATGAGCTTACCCTCAAGCCGTTTTTGCGCCGTAATAGCCTCTATCTCCCTTTCAATATTCATCTTCTCAGCAAGGCTGTCCGCCGTCCTCGTAATCACGCTGCACATATCCGCGCCCGTGCTTCTGCTTGTGACATATACCTCCGCAAAGCTCTTTATATCCTCTATACCGCTTCTTCTCCCGAAATCCAAAAGCAGAAGATCCTCCCTTTCATGCCCCTCGAAAATACCCCGTACCATCTGCGTGAGCTCAAGCATTATCGGAGCATCCTTATCATATATATATCCCAAATTTTCCGGCGCCTCAGCAAGCGCCTCCGGCATCTGTCTGCCTGCCGCAAAGGAAGCCGAAAGTGAGTACAGCAGGTCGCGAAATTGCTCCTTCAAAAGATGCTGCCTCTTCTTTGCCATATATTTCTCATACATAGGCCTCAAAAAAGGAAGGCTTAAAAGCGCCGCCGCTGACAAAATTATGCTGTGATAAAAAAGATATGCCATAGTAAAAATTCCCACGGAAGCCACAATCACAAAGTCACGTTTTTCCTTTTTTGTAAGACTATATACCTTATAATCCGTAAGCATCGCCTGCCTCACTTTCCCAAATCCCTTCTGCCCGCATAATCCATATGGCGCAGCCCACGCAGCTTGCCATCACCGCAATTTACACGCCCTTCAGTACAAGCTTTTCTGTTCTCAAGAGATCATTCTCCGTTCTCAAAAGCCCTTCTCCCACCTTATAGCGAAAGAGCACATTCTTCTCAATCATCGCTCCCATCCCGCCCGCAAAAGGCAAAATCTCCGCAATTTCCACAACACGCCTGCTCCGATCCGGCAGCCTCGCAAGGTGCACCATAATATCTATCCCCTCTGCAATCTGCGCCCTTATCGCCTCCGCCGGAAACGCCGCCGCCTGCAAAAACATAGACTCAAGCCTCCTAAGCATACCTTCCACGGAATTTCCGTGCCCTGTCGAAAGCGAGCCGTCATGCCCTGTATTCATCGCCTGTATCATATCCATGACCTCCTTGCCGCGCACCTCGCCCACAATTATGCGGTTTGGACGCATACGAAGGCTTGCCTTTATCAGCTTTTGCATGTCTACCTCACCGCGCCCCTGCACATTCGCATTTCGACATTCAAGCCGCACTATATTTTGAATACCCCTTATCTGAAGCTCCGCCGAATCCTCTATCACTATCACGCGCTCCTCCTTCGGGATAAAATCAGAAAGCACATTCAGAAATGTCGTCTTGCCCGACGATGTTCCGCCGCTTATGAAAATATTGTAGCCCGCCGCCACAAGTCGCTGCAGAAACAGCGCCGCTTCCTGCGTAATCGTGCCGCTCGCTATCAGCATGTCCATCGTTATGCCGTTTTGCGGAAACTTCCTTATTGTGAGCGCAGGGCCGTTTATCGCGATATTTTTGTATACCGCGTTTACCCTGGAGCCGTCCGGAAGCCTCGCATCCACTATCGGGCTTAGTTCATTTATCTCACGATGCACTCCCCTGCAAATCCTGCGCATCACCTCTTCCACTGCCTCATCCGACTCAAATTCTTCCTCTACTCGCTCGAGCACGCCGTTTTTTTCGACAAATATGCAATCCTTGCCATTTACCATTATCTCGGAAACGGCGGGGTCGTCCGCATAGGGCTGCAGCAGATCAAGATCCTTTCGCAGTGAGAAAAATATGCGCTCCGCCATCTTTCTCTTTGTGCCCATGTCACACACGGCCAAAAGCTTACTTGCGAGCACCTTTTTCTCAATAATTGCAAGCGCCTCCCCGTCTGTGATTTCGCCGGGGCTTCTGGTGATGTCAAGACTTACCTCTTTGGTTATTTTTATTATTTCTTTACTTATTTGTGTGCTTTTTACATGCATTTCTCTTTTTTCCTTATTTTGTATTGTATAGATATAATAAAACAGCTGCACAAAAAATGCAACTGTTTTATTGTAAATTTTCTATTATTTTTTCCTACGACTTCCAAATTTCCTTTTATTTACAAGTTTGCAAGTGGGATAGCCCAGCTATGCAATCAATGCTAGCGTTTAAGACGTTAAAATTTTCTACCTTCCTTGCTTAGAAAAGAAACTCGCCTGTCGCTTCCTGGCTGGAGAAGAGCTGCGGAGTAAGTGTGTAGCCATAGCTTCCCGCATTGGAGACCTCAAGAATATCTCCGATTTCCATATGTGGCAAGACAATGTCCCTCGCCATAGCATCCAGCGAAGTGCATAGATTTCCGACAATATCCACTTTCTCCGGATTTGTTTCTTTCCCTAGCACGCGAAACGAGCACTGGGCAGCGGAAGTATATAGTGGTTCTTGCCCAGCAATAGGAAATTTGCCGAGGTTTTGCCTCAGCAATTCCGCAATCACAGGACGCAAAAAGCCATTCAAGGTATTCTGTACAATGATAAATGTCTTGCCGCACGACTCTTTTCGATCCACAACTCTTGTATAATAATTCCCGGCATTGCAAACCAGAAAGCGTCCGGTCTCAAGAATAAATTTTGCATTCAGGCTCTGGGCATTGCGCTTATGCAGCTCCCTCATTACTTGCCCGATTTTTTCAAAATCAAGTGCTTTTTCGCTTGCTGCGTCATATATTGTGCCGATTCCGCTGCCGAAATTTATAAAGGAAATTTCTATATTTTGCATTTTGTGTATTCGCTCTGCCAAAGCATAACAATTCCTATAATATGCACAGAGCAAATCCGTATCCAGCACCTGCGAACGCAAATGGATATGAAGGCCGACTATTTTCAGATGCGGAAAATGCACCTTCTCTGCTGTAAATTTATCTTCATCTATACCGAATTTACTCGGAGCTGGCGCTGCATTATCCATCGAAAAAGCCGGATTTATGCGGACTCCCACCTTGATAGATTCATCCCTTTCTGCTGCGATTTGCTCCAAAAGTCTCAGCTCAGAAAAGCTATCCGCAACAATCGTGCATTTCCCCCAGGTTTTTTCTATGTCCTCTGCTGTCTTTCCCGGTGCGGAATAAAAAATCGATTCACAGGGGATTTTTGCCTTCATGGCCGATAAAACTTCATTCGCGGAGGCAGCATCCGCTCCAAAGCCTTGACTTGCAATAGTTTCCACTACGGGCATAAATGGATTTGTCTTGATGGAATATAGAAATTTTTCCTCAGGCATAGAGCTTTGAAGAATACGGCATCTTTCCATAATCTGTTTTTTATCATAGAGAAAGCAAGGCGCATTTTCCCGAACAAATTCAAGCTTTTTCTTCTCCATCCTTAACCACTCCTTAAGCTACAGCTTCTTCCGATATCTCGCCTTCAATATCCTCTCTGTCTACGGCATCCAGATAGCCATCCGCATAGAGCATCGCTGCCATCTCTGCGTTTCCTATAACCCACATGATGTCTCCCGCTCTTATCACGAAATTTCGCGGTGGCGAAATCACACAAAGATTTCCGCTTTCCATACAGATGATATATCCACCAAACTTTTTTCTGAATCCGCAATTTTTTATGGACTTGCGGTCAAATCTGCCCCCACGCTTTATCGCTATACCGCATACCATAATCTGATCCTCAGGGTTTACGCCGTCGGAGGCCTGATTCAAAATAAAGTCGTTTAGCGTGATGCGCTCTTCCTTCGGTTCATCGATATATTCTGCCTGCTCAAGCATTACAAGATAAGAATCTATCTGCTCCTTTTGACCCATAGCGCAGATTATATCTCCTGCCTCCACCTGCTGATCTGCCTCCGGAAGTATAATATATTTGTTTTGGCGCTTTATCCTCACTATATCCACGCCGAATTTTTTCTTCGCAGTAAAATCCTTTATGCTGCTCCCATGTTCCGGCAGACCTGTTATTGTAAATTCAACAATAAAGAGCTTCTTGTCCAGCCAATCCGTATTTTCCATGTTTCTTTCCTTGCGAAGCTTCGCAATGGCTCTTTCATTGAAATTTGCGACAAATTGAGCCTGAAGGCGCAGCGAGGCGCTTGTCAGCATCTCTGAGCGTCCCATTATAAATACAACCACAAAGGCTATAAGTGTGATGACTCCCGTAGGTATCGCAAAGACGCTCTTTAGGCTGAGGCCGAGGAAGGCCATCGCTATAAAAATCCTTATAACATTGAAGGCCATAAGAGGCAGCCTGTTTGCCGGATGCTTTATCCACAGCTTTTTATATAGCAGGCTCTTTCTTGTAGAGCACAAAATACTTATAAATGGCGACATGAGAGCGATTGTTATCACAGCCTCTAAAAAACCGCCTCCGTAGCTTGGGAAAAACTTATAAAGTAGAGGCACCGCGTAGAACTTCGACAAGGTATAGATTGCGAAAAGAAGCGCTACGCAAATTACGGTTTTCAGGAAGTACCTGCCTATATAGGTCTTCCAATCCTGATCCTTGTCATGATCCACCTGCCCTTCAGATGTATACCTATTCAGGAGATTCACTATCTTATCAGGCAAGACTTTGCAAAGCGCGCCATAGGCTTTTTCGCCATTCTTTATAAATATAGGCGTAGTAAAGGTCGTGATGACCGATACGCATACGATTATCGGATACAAAAAGTCGCTTGTCACACCGAGACTTGTGCCTAGTGTGGCTATAATGAATGAAAATTCACCTATTTGAACCATGCTAAAGCCCGCGCGCACCGCCGTATGCAATGACTGACCTGAAAGAAGCACGCCGATGGTCGAAAAAATATTCTGTCCCACGATGACCACTATGCTGAGCAGCAGAATTGGCATCCAATATTTTACAAGCATCTCCGGCACTACCATCATGCCCACATGTATGAAAAATACCGCCGCAAACAAGTCCTTTATAGGCTGCACAAGATGCTCTATCTGCTCAGCCTTCACCGTCCCTGCAAGTATAGAGCCGGCTACAAAAGCTCCGAGAGCCGACGAGAAGCCTATCACATTTGCAAGCACTACCATGCCCAGGCAAAGACCTATAGACACAACAAGCAGCGTCTCGTCATTCATGAGCGAGTCGGATTTCTTTAGAAATGAAGGTATGAGGAAAATGCCCAGCACCAGCCAGAGCACAAGATACAAAAGCAGAACTGAGATCTCCTTTATCATACCGAAGCCGTCTACATTTTGGCTTATGGATATCGTAGAAAGTATGATCATCATAAAAATCCCGGCGATATCCTCAAGTACAAGCGCTCCGAGCACCAGTCCCGCAAATTTCTCTTTTTTTAGATTCATTTCCTCATAAGCCTTCAAAATAATCGAAGTCGAGGACATAGAAATCATGCCGCCCAGGAAGATACAATCCATCCTTGACCAGCCCATGGCTGTGCCCACAAAATATCCGATAAGCACCATCGCGCCTATAACCGTGGTAGCCGTGACTATGGCACTGCCTCCTACATTTGCTATCTTATGAAAGCTAAATTCGAGGCCCAGCGCAAACATGATAAAGATAATACCCATGTCCGCCCAGACCGTAATGTCCGCCTTCCCGAGAATAGATGGGAAGAAAGAGCAATAAGGGCCTGTTATAAATCCGGCTACAATATATCCCAGCACAACAGGCTGTTTTATCTTCTTGAATATCAAAGTAGTGACGCCTGCCACAACCAGGATGTACGCCAAATCTCTTATTAAAGTGTCAAGTCCTTCCATAAATAGGTTTTTACCGCCTTTCCTAATCTCTAAATCTCATATATGCCAAAAAGGCTATACATTACCATTTTACCTTATGAAAGCGGCCAGAGCAAGCAAAAAATTCGCCCTAATATACGGAATTTTCTGCAAACTCCTTCACATCCCTGCCAAAATCCGCATCTATAGAAATTCTAAGCTGCCCATCCTTCAAAATAACGTTCTCAGCATCCCTACAAACAGAGACTTCCGTAAGCTTTTCACCAGCCTCCTCACCGAGTACAAGTTCGAGATACGACTTTAGCCTTTCGCTGGCAGTCAAGAGACAAATTACGCGACTCATCCCAAGGACTCCAAGCTCCGTTTCCGAAAAGCTGCCCGCCATATCGCAGATCACAACATCATAGCGCCCCATCCCACAAATATGTTCAAAAAAATGCCCAAGCTCCGCCTCCGTAAGCGTCGAAAGCGGATTTTTCCCCGGTGCGGGCGGCAGAAGCTCCACCCCGTAGGCATCCTGCAGCACTACCCCCTCCATAGCAAAGGGCCTGCCTTTAAAAAAATAGTATAGCAGCTCCTGAAAATTCCTTTTTCTCTCCTCATCGCAAGCTACATAGCTATCCGTAATCTCAAATGGCGAAAATGATATATACAGGACTTTTTTGCCGCGGAAACGTCGCAGTTCCTGGGCGAGCGCGAGGGAAAATACTGTCTTGCCGCAGCCTCCTTTGTCTGACGTGACGGCTATTATCTGGCATTTGTCATGCAAATCCGCTTCCGCAAGAGTGCCATGCTTCAGGCAATATGCCGCAATCATCAAATCCGCAAGCTCTTTTACGCTTCCATATTTATATCTATGCAAAGCTCTGCCCTGCGATATAAGCTCCTCCAAACTTAAGTGAGAGCTATCGCCCAAGCTCACATTTTCCTTAAGGAAAATAACGGATGCTTTCTTTTCCCCGGATTTACAGAGCAAGCCCAAGGCGTTTTCGCAAAAAAATTCGGCTTCATCAAAATCCGTAACTATAAAATCAAATTTCTCCACTTCAGCCTCAAAAGGCGGCTTCAAATGAGATACTATTAAACTTTTACGATTTCTGGCTATTGCCCTGCAAAGCGCAATTCCGTAATCATCATCCCTTGTAAGCACAGCTGCTCTTATGGCCTTCATTTGATTCGCCTCCTTCACACTAAGGACCCCGCAAGTTTCGCGTAAATAGGAAATTTTTCTCTTTTATAAAAAACCAAAATATGCTACAATGCACAGCAAAGAGGCGAGTCTATGACCTCCTCCCGATTTAGTTATTAGAAAATAACCGCCGCGGTTTGGCAATTTCAATATATCATATATTTGGTCTATTTGTCAATGCAAAACTCTAATTACATATTTTGCCAGCGATTTTCCAGTTTCATTTGTATAAGCCTCTCCCTTGAGGCCTGCGCTCGCTTGAGACCTGCTCACTTTAGGCCCGCGCTCACCTAATACCTGCCCTCACTTTCGGGACTAAAAAAACGGCGCAACCCTTGCAGTTGCACCGTTTTCAGTCATTTCAATATAGTCAAAACAGCCAAAGCTTAAGCTTTCAGCTGACTATTTTGAGCTCAGCGCCTCCATCAAATCGATTACAGTAGCACCGGCAGGAAGAGTCGTATCTACCTTGTCCGATACCTGCTTTGTAGTGGAGTTTGCCTCTACACTCATCTTCATTACAGAAGGCATCGCAAAGGACAAAGCTACCTTTGACTTTGTGTCATCTCCATAAAGCTCAAGGCTTATCACTGTACCGTCTTCCGCATTCATATTTCCCTTGATTGAGAGCTCAGAAACCTTGCTTGCCTTTTCCTTTACAGAAATATTGAGATTGAAATCCGTAAGTCCGCTATCCAAAAGAAGCAAAGCAGCCTCTACAGATGACATGCCAAACTTCTCTGTAAGCACCTTCATAACACTGTCCTTATTTGCAGCAACAGTATATGTAGTAGTCGAACCTGACTTTGTAGTTTTGAAAGCCTCATCGCCTGCAATCGCCTTTGCAAGCACATACAAAGAGCTTATCGAATCATATGAATCCACATCAAGCGAATCCTCACTTACAAGCGTCTCCAAAAGATCAGAAACCTCAACGCTTCCGCTCTCAGCACCTGAAAGCAGCGGCTTAAGATCTATGCCCATGCTTTCATACAGGTCATACATATTCATCTTGAACCATACATTGTCGCCGCTCACGCCAGCAAAAGCATTCAAAGCCGGGCACTTAAACCAGATATCTCCGCTCTCAGCGTCCATTTTTACGTCTATCGTAATATTCTTGAGAGCCTCTACCATCGCAGCCTCATCAGCATCGGCATCCTTATAAAGATCTCCGAAATCGAAGCTTGCAGCCATGCTCATCTCGCCATCAAGACCCTTTGTAAGGCCATCGAGAGAAGCCTCTACAGAAAGATCAAAATTATCTGCCTCTGTAAGTCCATTCATAGCAAAGTTCATAGCCAGGTCGCCTGTGCTTCTGTAAGTGGCATTTGCATCAGTCTCCGTACCCGTAAGAGCCTTTGAAATGATCGAAAAATCATTTGCCGCGTTTGCAAAAATGCTTTCAGTATCTACTACAACCGCTGTCTTTGCAGTGTTGTCCCAGCCTACTGTATAACCAAGAGCCTCTGCGACAAATCTTGTCGGTACAAAGGTTCTGGAAGTCTTCGCCTCTATGAATGCCGCTACATCCATCGTCTTTGTGGATACATCACTGCCTTTTTTTACAGTAATTTCCTTGCTTCCGATTACAAACGAAATGTGGATATCGTCCTTGTCTGCCGTAACAGTCTTTGTAGCGTTGTCATAATCCACCTTTGCGCCCATAGCCTCAAAGATTGCCCTGAAAGGCACCATAATTCTTCCGCTTATGTTCTGCGGTACAGCATCCGTAAAGCTTACATAACCGCCGTCTATCATTACATTGTATCCGTCTTTTACGGTCGGTTCCTTTGCTGTCGCGGAAACTGCGTCGTTTGTGCTATCCGCGAAGGCAAATGCCGCGCCGCCGAGCACCATCGCAAGGACGAGCGTCAGGGACACAAACTTTCTAAGCATCTTTCTCATGAAAAGTACCTCCTTTTTTCTTTTCATTGAATTTTCAGGTCTGAAAATCAAAACCCAATTTTATTCTACTATCTCCAAACCTATAAGTCAACAAACAAGAATCCCATAAATTATTAAATTTTTGTTAAATCAAATCTAAGCATCGATTGAAAACCGGCTATCGTAGCCTTGTTCTCAATCACAGACGCCGCATATTTTCTCTATCCGCCCTTCCTTTATATATACACATATCGCTCCCTGTATGTCATTTCGATAGATGTCCGCGCCGGCATCAGAAATGCGCAAAAGCGCCTCCTGCGTCGGATGTCCAAATGTGTTTTTCCCAACCTGTACAACAGCCACATCAGGCGATACAGCGCGCAAAAAATCATCGTCGCTGCTGTACTTACTTCCGTGATGAGCCACCTTCAAAATATCCGCCTTGAGATCGCAGCCTCTCTTCAAAAGGCCCTTTTCACCTTCTGTATCTATATCGGCTGTCATAAGCGCCTCCACTCCCAAATAATCCACCTTGAGTACCATGCTTATGGCATTTTCATCGCCAGTTTCTGATGTAAGCTGCTCATATTCCAGAATGTTCTTTTTTTCAGGCGATACTACCTCCACAGCCACTCCATCCTCAAAATCCACGCGCATACCCGCACTCAAATATAGTATGTCACCCGCGTCCATCCCCGTCTCCTCCGAAATTTCCGCGGACAGCACCGAATTTGCTTCATAGAGCGCAAGCTTTTCAATTTCAAGCTCATGCGCCAGGGACATAATGCCCGCATAATGATCCGTATGCCTGTGCGTCACAAATACAAGATCGAGCTTCTTTACACCATTTTTCAAGAGATAAGGGAGCAGTGTCTTTTTCCCCACGTCGTAATTTGCGCTACCACCGCCGTCTATAAGAATATTTTTCCCCGACGGCGTCCTTATATGCAGACAGTCTCCCTGCCCCACGTCCACAAAGGTCAGCTGCGCCTTTTCATAATTTGCTGCTCCGCTGCTATGGCTTACAATGCCTGCCGCGGCAGATGAGAGCAAAAGCACCGCAATTATCGCCCCTCCAAGGGCAGCGCGGCTCCTTTGATATTTTCCTCTGACGCGTACTCTCTGTGCACTGTCGCGCAGCCTATCAACCTTATATCCACTGCGTTTCCAAAGTATCACAGCAGTCTCGGAAGTCAAAAAGAAAATCAGGCCGTAGTAGCAAAAGAGCAGCCAAAGCGGAGGGCTCGTCACATATCCGTATGAAAGCCCCGGCAAAAATACCCCCCTGTTCATTTTGATCAAAAGCCCGCAAAGCAGTTCCTCCGCCGTTTCCGCCACACCCGTAAGCAAGGAGCCTTCCGCGAATTTCAAAAGCGGCGCCAAAATGATGCCAAGGGGCACCGTAAAGCCCGCAAGATAGATTACCGGCACGTTTACAAAGAAGGCAGCAAGAGAAAAATAATTGAAGGTGTAGGCCGTGATCGGAATCATGCCGAGCTGCAATACAAAAGCAGGCAAAAATAGCATTATGGTTTTCTCCGCCAAGACAGCCACAAAAGTTTTATTTTTGTTTTTTATCACATAAGGGCGTGCAAGCGCGCGCTCCGCAAGATGATTTGCCAGTGGAAAGATTACAGCAAGTACAAAAATTGCCATATATGACAGTTGGAATCCGAGGTCAAAGAGCGACATCGGATTTTTTAGAAGCATCACTGAAGCGCAAAAGGCGCCGGCGCAGAGCATATCATACCTTCTGTGCAGCAGCTCCGAAAGGATGTGCAGCGCGATCATGGATACAGCTCGCATGACGGAAGGCGCCCACATCGCAAAGGCCGCATAGCAAAAGAGCACCGCAAGGCTTGCGCAGCCGACCGCAAGATTTTTTCTCTTCCCCAAAAGAGTGTAGACACAGGCGTAGAGGATTCCGATGTGTATGCCGCTCACCGCCAAAATATGCGCCGTACCATTTTTTTGGAAGAGCTCATAGGTATCATCCGAAAGTTCGTTTTTGTCACCGAGCACCATTCCAATCACAAGCCCTGCGGCATCCGGATTCATCGAAGTCGTGATTCTTTCTATGAAATCGGCGCGTTCCACAGCCACTATATTTAGGATTTTATTTTTGATTTTCGTCACACGCGAGAGCGTAGGCGCCTGCGAAGATGTGATATCATATAGCTCTACGGCAGCCGGCTTTGTGCTGCTGATCGTCCCTATACCCTTTGTGAGGAGGTAACGGCGGTAGTCGAAGCAATTCGGGTTTCTGCGCGAGGCCGGAAGCTCAGGCGTAGCGGTGATTTTTACAGTTCTTCCTGTGAGGTCGCCGTAATTTTTGAGACGGGACTTCTTCTCTTCGCCGTCAAAAGCCCCTCCTACATCTTTATAATCGCCATATAGGCTTATTAAAATTTTTTCTCCGGAATCCTTTTGTACAGTCAGGCGAAAGTAATCCTCATCCTTTTTTTCTATGCTTGTGACCGTGCCTAAAAAACTGATGCTCTCTCCCGCATGCGTCACAAAATATTCTTCCTTTTCTGTATGTATTTGCAAATTTAAAATCCCGGCAAAAAAGCATAAAAGAATCAGCGCCGCGCGTATAGCAAGTTTTGCCTCACTGCAAAAGCTGTCCTTCTCCTGCGCCCCGCAAGGCTCGCAATGCTCCTTCTTATCGCAAGGCCCGCGCCGTTTCCGCTGAACAAAAAATATAAAAAACATGCCAAGCGCGGCAAGGATAATCCCCACCGCCGGCATGCCTTTTGGTATTCTTAAATAAAAACCAGCGGCGATACCCAAAGAAAAGGATATCGCCATCACTACAACAGGTCTGCGCAAAGCATTCTCCTTTGCACGCTTTGCAAGCCCGTCCTCCATACAAATGTATTCTACAACATTTCTTCTAATAAATCAAGCCTTTGCTAAATATAAATATTGTGGTACAATATCTTTTAGGGCTATTTCCATGCCCTATTCAAAATTCCTTTAAGAAAGGAGAAAATCTGCGCATTTGTGCGGCCTTGCGGCCAAGTGGCACAAATTGCAGACATGAAATTTTCTATGTCAGACGACTACAATAGGGAAAAAAAGCAGCGCGAGATTGATGAATTCTTTGCTCAATTTGACAAAATAAGTGAGGACTTCAATAAATCCACCGGAAGCGGCAGCGCTGTTCCCGATGAGACGCGCATATATGAAAATGCGCATAATGCGCAAGATGACGAAAGCCTTACCCCGCTTGAAAAGAGGCGTAAGACCCGACTCGAGAGGCTTGAAGAGCAGCAATCCGAAAGCAAGCTCGGCGCTCTCAAGGGCAAGCTGAGAGACAGTGCGGATAAGGCCGGAGGCTTCGTGCACAGTAAAATTATGACGCAAAATGATGACGATTTTGCAGAAAGTGGAGCTCCTATGGGCAAGAAAAAGGGACGCAGAAAGCATAAAAAGTACAAGCTGAATTGGAAAAAACTGCTCAGGCTTGCCATCATACTTTGCCTCATTTGTGTGATTGCGGTGGCTGCTCTCACCTTTTCGATCATTTCGAAGGCTCCCGAAATCGATCCGGACAATATTTATTCGCTTCTGAGCGAAAATTCCGTGCTCTATGACGATGAAGGAAATGTCATAGACAGTGTTTTCCAAAGCGGACAGGGATTGCGTACAAATGTAGCCTTAGCGGATATGCCGGATGATCTCATAAATGCCGTTGTGGCTATTGAGGACAAGACCTTCTGGGATCACAACGGTTTCAATGTAATACGTATCTTCGGTGCCATAAAGGATGCTGTCTTCAACGGCGGCAGAATAAGCGGCACAAGTACACTCACTCAGCAGCTCGCAAGAAACCTTTATCTTGCGGACAGCAAGTCTGAGAGAACACTGAGCAGAAAAATCACTGAAGCATATTACACGGTTCTTCTTGAAAAGAACCTTACAAAGGAGCAGATTATCGAGGCCTATCTAAACACCATATATCTCGGCTACAATGCCTACGGTGTGCAAGCAGCCTCACAGGCATATTTTTCCAAGGATGTGCAGGAGCTCACAACATTAGAATGCGCGGCACTGGCCGCTCTTCCAAAAATGCCTGACTCCTGTGCTCTTGTAAAGCGTCTCTACAGTGAGGATGTCACAGCAGACAATCCAAACATACTCGCAGAAGGCAGTGAATTCACCTATATCTACAACGGTGATGCCTCCTCTGACAGACGAGCGCTTGTACTGAAAAACATGCTCGCGCAAAAGGATAGAAACGGTGAGCCTATGCTCACTCAGGAAGAGTACGATGTGGCCGCAAATGATGACCTGCGGGCTCACATGAACCCGACCCTTGATTCGACCTCCGAAATTTCCTCATATTTTGCGGACTATGTCATAAATGATGTCATAGAAGCACTCATGGAAGAGAGAAATATCGAATATGCAGCGGCAAAGCAGCTTGTATACACGGGCGGTCTGAATATCTATACCACCATGAGCAGCAAGGCGCAGAAGATTGTCGAAAAGGAATTTGCCAATTCTTCAAACTTCCCGGGCGTACAGAATTTAAATAAGGACAGCGCGGGAAACGTCGTAAGTGACAACGGCAAGATACTTCTCTACAGTACATCGAATTTCTTCGACGCAAATGGTACATTTACGCTTCAGCCTTCAGAATACGAGTGGCAGTCAAACGGCGACTTGCTTCTCAAAAAGGGACAAAGATTGAATTTCTACAAGACATCAGCCGGTGGCGAGACAGATTACAGTGTAGAATTCAAAAACATGTACGTGATAGAAGACGGCATATTCTACAGCATAGAAGGCGGATATATAAATATCGCGCAGCAATACAAGACCAGAAATGAGGACGGAAATCTCATCATATCAGCAAGCTTCTTTACGGATAATCCTTCCTTCTTTACAGTGGGAGACAGCAGCATAAGCCTCGCAAGCGAGCACTACACCATGAAGCAAAAGGTAATCCAGCCGCAGGGCGCTATGGTCATCGTGGACTACAAGACCGGCGGAATAAAGGCGATGGTTGGCGGCAGAGGCACTGAGGGCAGACTCCTCTACAACAGAGCGACAAATCCGCAGCAGCCGGGTTCCTCAATCAAACCTCTTGCTGTATACGGTCCTGCATTGCAAAGCGGATACGAAGCGGCCGCAAATGGTGAGACACAAAATCTCGGCGGCGATGATGCAAATCTCTATGGAAATTACCTGACAGCCGCAAGCGTGATAGATGACTCACCACTTGTAGTAAATGGCAAAACCTGGCCGAAAAACTGGTACAACTCATACCGCGGCCTCTACACGCTCAGATCTGCCGTACAGCAGTCTGTAAATGTATGCTCAGTCAAGGTATTCCAGCAAATCGGTGCTACATACTCAGTAAATTTCCTGAAGAAAATGGGCATCACAAGCGTGGTTGAAAGCGGAGAGACAAACGACATGAACCCTGCTGCTCTGGCACTGGGCGGTATGTCGGTCGGCATATCTCCTCTTGAAATGGCCTCGGCCTATGGCACCTTCCCGAATGGCGGTACACATGTAGATGCTATATCCTACACCTCTGTCACAAACAGAAAGGGCGAGACCGTATTGACAAATGAGCCAAACTCCACACAGGTCTTCAATAGCGGAGTAGCCTTCATAATGACAGATATATTGCGCTCCGTTGTAAGTGACGGCCTCGGCTCACGCGCCGCGATCTCAGGCAGATCAGTCGGAGGCAAGACCGGTACTACAAATGAAAAATACGACATTTGGTTTGCCGGCTTTACACCGCAATACTCAGCGGCCATTTGGATAGGAAATGACGTAAATATAGAGCTTTCCAAAGACAGTAGTGCGGCAGCGACACTTTGGAGTAAGATAATGTCACAGGTATGCGAGGGTCTGCCTGCAGGCTCCTACCCTTCCGCACCTTCAAACGTGACAAGCGCTACAATCGACACAAAGAGCGGCCTTTTGGCAAGCGATTTGAGCAGCCTTGATTCGCGCGGCACCGTAAGATCAGAATACTTCATAACGGGTACCGTGCCGTCAGAGTATGACAATGTCCACACATATGTGACCATTTGCTCCGAATCAGGCTACCTGGCTACGCCTTGGTGCACAGACACGACGACCGCCTTTGGCGTAAAGAGACCATATGCCGTAAGCTCCTCCGTAGGCGATATAGCCTATGAGGTTCCTCACTACTATTGCGGCATCCATAACCTCGACACCTCAAGCTACCCTGTAGATTCAGAATCAGCCGGCACATACACCTGGAATGGCATGGAGCTCAAGGATCCTTCAGCTGTCGAGGAGCCGGGCACAGAGGACGGGACAGATCCGAATGCAACGGATACCCAGTCACCTGATGAGACGCCGGGCTGGCTTGACAACAACACTCCGGGTAATGGCAGCTCCGAAAACGGTTCCGGCACAGACCCATCACAAGGCACTCACCCGGGCGGAGGCTCAGGTGATGGCGGCGGAAACGGCGGTACTCCTTCCGGCGAGGGAGGTTCCGGTGATTCCGGAGGCGGCTCAGGCGACGACATGCCTGCATGGCTGTAAATCAAGAAATTTAAAAGGCCGGCATAGCTTGAAATTTCAAGCTATGCCGGCCTTTTTTATATCATAGTATATTTTCATCGATATTGACGCAAAATCCGTGAAATAGCCTTTGCGAAAGCGTCCACTCTCTCCTCTTAAAGCACATAACAGTCGTAGCGAATGGCCTTGCCCTTTAGTGTGTATGAGGGCTCGCGATCCGCAAGATACGGGCTTTTAAGCGGTCTTTTCACAATGATCTTTTGCGGCGAAGCAGCCAGCGCGGCTGAAAAGAGCTCCTCCTGCGTATTGCATGGCGGCTCAAGCTTTTGAATAAGCTGAAGCTTTTTATTTATGAGCCCGGATTTTTGCCGTTTTGGAAACATAGGATCGAGATATATGAGATTTACAGCATCTGCGCAGATAGTCTCAGGCTTATGCAAAAGCTCAATGCTGTCACCTTGGTAAAGGCTCATCCGCGCTATGATATCCTTAAGCTCCGGATTGTTTTTTGCGCGACGCAGCGCATCCTTTAAAAGCAGCGCGATCACCGGATTTTGCTCGCATAGCGTCACCTCATAGCCGCAGGCTGCCAAAAGCAATGCATCCTCACCCATACCGGCCGTAGCATCCACCGCTCTTCTTCTTTGGCTTTTCTCACCCGGCAATTTTGCGGCACGCACAAGCAGCTCGTGCGCCAGCCTACCGTTTGTAATGCGATGCAGCATTCCCTCAAAATCGCCCTGATATGTGAGGCCATAGCCCAAAAGAGACACCCCTTTTGCGTCAAAACGCAGCGTGAGCCCTGCCTCGGCAGTTTCCGCGGCCCTGAGAGCTCTGCCGGCTTTTCCTCTAAGCTGCGGACCGGCAATATTTTTCTTCACAGGAGAGATAGCATAGCTCTTTTCCGCGCCTGCCACTTCGCCTGCTGACGCTTCGATTATAGGGATATTATTTTTGCAGGCAAAGGCCTCCGCCTCATCTCTCTGCCCGCCCTTTGCTATTTGTATTACTATTTCACTCATTGATATATTCTATGGATTATTATTGAATACAGGGGCATCCCCTCCTTATTGGCCAATCCAAAGTACAACTTTATTATAATTGCATCTGCTCTGCTTGTCAATAAGGCTCGGCACGCTGCAAATTGTCTTAAAATTACAATTGGCAATAATAAAGTCTCCCGCTTTCCATGCTGAGCGTATTTATGCCGGTTTTGTCAGCAGTCTTGAACACGCAAGCTCCGCTCTCATCGAAAACCATAAGCCTATGCTGCTTCCCTTCCATGACGTCTCAAGTCCAAGGAAGCGGCAGTCGTAATATGTCACTCGAAAGAAGCACCATGCAGGCGATTACGGCTGTCAACGCCATGCTTTGCTGAATTTTTTAAGCTCTTTGTATATTACGGAGCTGCTGTGATTTTTGTTCCTCACTCCACATGCCTAATCGTAAAGCGGTTTTTGCGAAATTCTATCAAGCCCTCATCTCGCATTTTGCCGAGCTCCTTTGAGAGCGCGCTTCTGTCAAGATTGAGATAATCCGCCATCTGCTGTCGATCGAAGGGAATTTCGAAGGTTTCGCTTCCCGCCTGCAAGCCCTGCGCCGACAAATAGGTCAAGACTCTGCCCCTTATCGATTTTGACGTTGTACAGAATATCCGTTCTGACAGTGCCTGATTTTTTTGGATAAATATCCCAAGAATATTTTTCAACATTTTACCGTGCCATGCATATGCCGAATTTCTTTCATCAAGAGCAATGTCCATATCCAGAAATAATATTTCGCAGCTTTCTGCGGCAACGGCGTCTACTCTCATAGGCTGATGGGAAAGGGCGTAGGTCTCCGCGAAGACCTGTCCTGCCGCCACATTATTCAAAATGCTCTTATTTCCCCAAAGATCCACCATTTCAATATTTACACTGCCCTTCGTCACAATGCCGATTTCATGGACCACGCTACCCATTTGAAAGATAAGCGCATTTTTGTCGAAAACGCGCCTGCGCATACATGAAAGAGCTTGCATTTCCTCCAAATCGGATTGCGTCATATTTTTAAACAGCGGTGCCTTGATATTCTTTAAAAAATTTTTCAAAATCGTCTCCTTTTGTGGTTATAACAACCGAATTGTTGTAGATATCATACTATACTATAATCACGAAAGCAAGAAAAACCTATATGGCGCTAGCTATCGGAATCCCTGAATGTTGAAATTTTGCGCTTCAGGATTCCAGGAAGGTATAAAAAAGAGGAGGACATACAAATGATAAGAAGAATAATCCACATAGACGAAGATAAGTGCAACGGCTGCGGAGCATGCGCAAGCGCCTGTCACGAGGGAGCTATAGGCATGGTCGATGGCAAAGCCAAGCTTTTGAGAGATGATTATTGCGACGGTCTGGGAGATTGCCTGCCTACATGTCCTACCGGTGCCATCACCTTTGTAGAGCGTGAAGCCGCAGAATATGATGAAAAAGCCGTACTTGAAAATAAGAAAAAAAGCTCCGGCGCTGCGCCTGTATTTTCAGGCTGCCCGGGACAGCGTATGATGCAATTTGACCGCAGCTCCGAAGCTGCCAAAGCATCTTCAAATGCCGCGCAAACACCGCAATTTACGCCGCAATCGCAGCTTGCTCAGTGGCCTTGTCAGATAAAACTGGTACCGGTAAATGCGCCTTATTTCGACGGTGCAAAGCTTCTCATCGCAGCAGACTGCACGGCATATGCCTATGCAAACTTCCACAACGAATTTATGAAGGGCAAGGTCACAATTATCGGCTGTCCAAAGCTTGATGATGTGGACTACAGCCAAAAGCTTACTGAGATTATTTCTCGCAATGATATCAAGAGCGTAACTGTACTGCGCATGGAAGTACCTTGCTGCGGCGGCCTTGAGCATGCAGCAATCACCGCTTTGAAAAACAGCGGCAAATTTATTCCATGGCAGGTCGTTACAATCTCAACCGACGGACGCGTTTTGGATTAAAACACCCACACTTCTCCCACAGCTCTCCCGCAGCTTGCCCTGAAAGCGGGCTGTGGGAGCTGCCGAGAGGCGCCAGGCCGTGATAATAAAAAAAGAGAAACGCTGAAATTTCAACGTTTCTCTCCTGTTCTTTGGAGGCGACAGCTGGATTTGAACCTGCGAATAACGGTTTTGCAGACCGGTGCCTTACCACTTGGCTATGTCGCCGCAATTGGCTAGGGTAGCAGGATTCGAACCTGCGGATGACGGAATCAGAATCCGTTGCCTTACCGCTTGGCGATACCCCAATGTCAACATACGAATTATTAAATTTTATGGGGTGGGTAGTGGGATTCGAACCCACGTATACAGGAGCCACAACCCTGGGTCTTAACCGCTTGACGATACCCACCATGCTTGTCTTTTTCGCTTATTACGGCGTCAAGGCTCATCCTCAATCGCTTGCGTATCTTTTTTCGCTTATCGCAACGTCAAGAGTTTAGCTGTAAAAACTTTTCTTGCCCGCCGGCGCGCTTTTAAAAATTGGCGATCCGAACCGGGCTCGAACCGGTGACCTCCAGCGTGACAGGCTGGCATTCTAACCAACTGAACTACCGGACCGCATTTGGTGGGAGTTATAGGGCTCGAACCTATGACCCTCTGCTTGTAAGGCAGATGCTCTCCCAGCTGAGCTAAACTCCCATAAATGGTAGCGGCGAGTGGAGTCGAACCACCGACCTTCCGGGTATGAACCGGACGCTCTAGCCAACTAAGCTACACCGCCATATGCTTTCGTCGTTTTCGTTTATTAACGACTGCATTATTAATGATACCAGCTTTATGTCTAATTGTCAAGCACTTTTTGAATTTTTTTTATTTTTCAAAATTGCTTGTCATCTTGTCAGCATCCCGCCAAGCTCTGCATCATCAAACCGCTTTGAAATCAGCCACGACAATCGCCAAGTCATTTGGCAACTCCCGCATCACGAAACAACAAATTTATTTTACCACAGGTTCATCGCTTTTGCAAGCAAAAAATAGCATTGGAAAAAATATTCTGTAAGACCTGCCATTCCGCAAATTGACTTAATACAACTCTTTTCTCAACCTGCCTTAGCGCAAAATCGGCTTGGACTACCTCCTTTGCACTAAGGCTTCCTTCTAAATTCTACGTAGATTTCCCAAACTTAGGTTTCACCGATTCAAAGCTTACGCCTCCAGCGCCATATTTATAAGCTTATCTATGAGCTCCTTGTAGCTTATGCCTGTGCCGCCGAGCATCTTCGGGAATCTGCTGTGAGAAGTGAGTCCCGGAATCGTATTCACCTCATTGAAATAAATCTCCTTATCAGGCGTCAAAAACATATCCACTCTGGCCATTCCATCGCAGCCCAGAGCCCTGTAGATAGCCTCCCCCGCCTCACGGAGACGCTCCGACGTTTCCGCATCTACTCTGGCAGGCATATGAATTTTTGTATATTTCTGGGTATATTTCTCATTATAGTCGAAATGATCCACGAAAAGCTCGATTTCATCCGGCGGGCTTACGATTATACCGGCCTTTGGATTTCCGATGACGGAGCAGCCCACCTCAAAGCCAGGCACGCCTTCCTCTATGAGAATGCCATTGTCCCACGCGAAAGCCTCCTCAAGCGCCTTCGGGAGTTCATCGAAAGCATGGACCTTCGTGATTCCTATTGAAGAACCGCCTCTTATAGGCTTTACAAAAAGAGGATAGCTGTAATCCGCGATTTTTTCCTTCAGCTCCTCAAGCGCGATAGTTTTGTACAATACGACGGATCTCGGAACCTTTATGCCCACCGCGGAAACTGCCTCGTGCGCGAGCACTTTGTCCATGCCTGCCGCCGAGCAGGTCATGCCGCAGCCCACGACAGGAATCCCTGCCAGCTCGAAGAGTCCCTGAACTGTGCCATCCTCGCCGTTTTTTCCGTGAAGTACAGGAAATGCAGCGTCGATTCTTATGCGCTTTACGACTTCCTTGCCATTTTCTTCCTCAAATACCAAAATGCCGTGATCGCTTCTGTTTGCACTCGGCACTACCGGCTTGCAAGGCCCGTCAAGCCATGTGGTGTCATTTATCTTTGAAATATCTCCTTCGTAGAGGTACCAGTCGCCCTCGCGAGTGATGCCGATAAGCAGCACATCATAAAGGCTTTCATCCATGCTCTCTATAACCGAATATGCTGAATGTAGGGACACCTCGTACTCATTTGAGCAACCCCCGAATAAAATTGCTATTTTTTTCTTTTCCATATCTTCAATACTTTCCCTTCCGCGACCAAACTGTCGCTATATTTATTTGCCCTGCCGGCTCTGCTTCTACACGCAAATTCCAGGCACAGACCTTTATTCTCCGTAATCTCTATGTTTTTACAATGCTCCTCCGCTCAGCAAATACTACCTGCTCTTGTCCCTATTTGTCAATACAAAAGCCGTGGCCGTGAGCACTCCGCCCAGCACTCCGGCTCTCTTGATCAGACCCTTGCCGCGGAAACTGCGATGCTTCGGCGCGCTTTCGAGCTCGTCCCTGAAATGTTTTTTCGCTTCTTTCTTTGGTACATAAAATCCCACTTTGGCGTCGTTTCTTTCACGCATTGCATTTCCTCCTCTTTCATGAACTTTTATATGAACAATATGAACTCTTGGTAATTTGCCGTACAGAGTCACCTGTACCTCCCATTTTACTACAGCAGCGCAGAGAAATAAACAAAAAATTTCTCTCAGTGCGAAAAACTTGAACATTACCAATCGTCGCCATCGCCAAAGTCGCTATAACCGCCGTAGCTATTGAAACTGCCATAGTTCTCCTCGAAGCTGTCGAGGTCATCCTCAAATGTGCTGTCGTAGTCTCGATCGTAATTGTGATAACTGCTGCTTGAATGATAATCGTCGCTTATGCCGAGACCATCGCAGTCCAGCTCATCATCCATGTCCAAAGCATCTAAATCATCTAAATCATCTAAATCATCTAAATCGTCCAGATGGCAGAAGTCAAAATCATGCCCTCTTTTAAAACGATAGTCTTCTTCATATATTTTGAGGCCATAATTGTCTTTACCTATACCATCATTGTCTGTCAAAGAGAAATTTGTTATAAAAGGCTGTCCGCTTGCTCGGGCCACGTTTTCAAAGGCAAGCAGCTCAAGCGCTTCTTTTTCTAAGGCTCTGCTATTTTCATTATAGAAAGGCCTACTGGAGCTCTTTTGATTCGTATTTTGGCTTGTGTAAGTATTTGAATTACTTGTAGTTGCAGATGATTTTCCATATGTTGCAATTCCACCAGCTTCTTCTTTTTTATATGCCTCAGGCTTGCCCGTAGCTTTCATATCGCTTTTTTCGCTACCTGCGGTTTTGGCAGAAGTCATTTCTTCTGTTGAGGTGCTCGGACGTTCATCATAATATTCGATCGCCTTTAGGCAAGCCCAGATAAAATACAGAATAAAAATTATCGGTGAAAAGATCGCATATCCAATAGCCTTGTACAATTTACGCTTATCAACTTCCGCCCTCTTAGCTTTGTCCGCCTCAATATAGCTTTTCCAAAATTCTCCATCATAAGCGTAAACAAGCACCCCTGCAAAAAAAACATAAACAAAAATTATATCAAACAGCATGAGATTTTTCCCCCTCCCTAAATTATTTGAATATTTACACACTTACTCCTCTAAATTCTACCCGAAAAACGTGATAAAATCAATACTTTTCGGAGAAATACGGCCGTAAATCCATTCTGCTCTCTTGCCTTCCTCTTGCGAAATTCAACCGGCTATGGTAAGATTGTGCTGAAAGCAGCGGAAAGGAGGATAGCACCATGCAAGACAGGACAATTTTACATTGCGATATGAATAGCTTCTTTGCCTCTGTGGAGCTTTTGGAGCATCCGGAGCTTCGCGATAGGCCCATGGCTGTTTGCGGCGACCCGGAAAGCAGGCATGGCATAATACTCGCAAAAAACGAACCGGCAAAAAAATATGGCATAGTCACCGCGGAGACCGTATGGCAAGCCAAAAGGAAGTGCCCCGAGCTTGCGCTCCTGCCTCCGCATCACGAGAAATACCGCCGTTTCTGCATCCTCCTAAACGAAATCTACGGGCGCTACACGGACATTGTGGAGCCCTTCAGCATCGACGAGTCATGGCTTGATGTGACCGCAAGCCTCAAGCTTTTTGGAAGCGGCCGGGAAATCGCTGACGACATACGCGAGACCGTAAAGAGAGAGCTCGGCCTCACGCTGTCCGCAGGCGTATCCTTCAACAAAATATTTGCAAAAATGGGAAGTGATTACAAAAAGCCCGACGCAACCACTGTCATTACCCGCGAAAATTTCAAGGAACTGCTCTGGCCCCTTCCTATAGGAGAGCTCTTCTTTGTAGGTAAGGCAACAGCGGAGAAGCTGCAAAGGATTGGGATTGCGACCATAGGCGATGCTGCGCGCTCAGACAGGCGTTCTCTGATTTCACTGCTTGGCAAGCAGGGCGAGCAGGTATACATCTACGCAAACGGCCTGGATACAAGCCCTGTGCAAAGGGGCTCTGAGCGGCAAAAGATAAAATCCGTGGGAAATGGCTCTACCTTCCGCAGGGACCTCTCAGGAATTTCGGACATACGCACCGCCGTTACCGCGCTTTCTGATACTGTCGCAAGCAGGCTCAGAAAATACGGAATGAAGGCCGGAGGAGTCAAGGTCGACATAAAGGATCCGAATCTCAATGTCATTAGCAGGCAAAAGCAGCTACCCGTGGCTACAAATCTGTCATCGGAGATAGGAAAGGCTGCCATAGAGCTTATAAAGGCCTCCTGGGGCACGCTGAAGCCCATAAGGATGCTTACAATCACAGGAATCAATCTTTGTGATGAAAACGAGGCCGAGCAGCTCTCGATTTTCGATATAAATGATCAGGGACGCGAAAAATCTCTGAAACTTGAGAATACGATGGATACTATACGAGCAAAATTTGGCGGAAGCTCCATCTCTTTCGGAAGTGTTATAAAAAGTGACATATATAATAAATTATAAAAAGCGGCGATACCGCCGAAGGTACCGCCGCAGCACATATAGTCATGCAAAGTCTGTCATGGCTATATTTTTTTAGTTTGTCTTTGTAGCTGTTCCGAAGAAGAAATAGCCCAGAGGAGTGTAGTACATGCCTTCTACGTTTTCCTGCATCATGTAAGTCTGTACATAGAAGTAGATAGGAGCAAGTACGCTCTCCTCACCTATGAGGATATCCTCAGCCTGGTGCATGAGCTCCATTCTCTCATTTGCATCTGATGTAGCCTTTGCAGCCTTGATCAGTGCGTCGTAGTCAGGATTTGTATACTGCGCGTCGTTATTTCCGCCGCCTGTTACCCACATGTCGAGGAAGCACATAGGATCGTTGTAGTCAGCAATCCAGCCGTTTCTCGCGATTGAGTAATTACCGTCTTTTCTTTCCTGAAGGAATACTGCCCAGTCCTGATTTACAAGTGTAACAGTTACACCGAGCTCCTCCTGCCACATATTCTGCAGAGCCTCGCCTATAGCCTTGTGACCGTCATCTGTATTGTAGAGATATTCTACAACCGGGAAGCCCTCGCCACCAGGATAGCCTGCTTCTTCAAGAAGCTGTCTTGCCTTTTCGCAATTTGCCTCATAAGCCTCTGTGCTGGCATCATAATAATCTCCGCCTACCGCTCTGAAATCTGAGCCAGGACCATCCGCATCATACATACCGGAAGGTACAAAGCCTGACGCTGGCACGCAGCCGTCGCCCTTTACCTGCTCGCAGATGTAATTTCTGTCGATAACAAGTGAGAATGCTTCTCTTACCTTTGGATTGTCGAAAGGAGCCTTCTGAGTCTGGAAGCATACATAGTATGTACCGATATAATCAGCTACCTGAAGCTCGCCGGAATCCAAAAGTCCAGGGATTTCATCTACAGGCACGCTCTCGATAAAGTCGAGCTCGCCATTTCTGAACGCAGCCAGAATCGCGTTTGCATCATCCATCAGCTGGAACTTGATGCTTGTAGCAGTGATTTCGTCTGCCGCGTAGTAATTTTCGTTTTTCTCCATCATGATGTAGGAGTTGTGTGACCACTCAGTCATTTTGAAAGGTCCGTTTGAAACATATGTATCAGGGCTGAATGTCCACTGATCACCGTGCTCCTCGATGATGTCCTGTCTTACAGGGAATGTCGCAGGGAATGCGCAGATTTCCTCGAAGTAAGTGATGGCAGTAGCCAGGTGCACGATAAATGTGCTGTCATCCGGTGCCTCGATATTGAGAGCGCCGTCCGCATAGCCGTCTACACACTCGAGCATGTATTCATAGTCGGCAGCCGTCTCAGGATTTACCAATCTGTTCCATGAATACAGGAAATCGCCAGCAGTTACAGGCTCACCGTCTGTCCATGTAGCGCCTTCTCTGATATGGAAGGTGTAGGTCAGACCGTCATCGGAAACTTCCCACTTGTCTGCCATACCCGGTGCAAGTGTAGCATTTCCTTCACCGTCATCCACCCATTTGATGAGTCCCTCAAAAGAGTGCTGCAGCATGATCGCTCCGTCAACCGCGGAGTTTAGCGCAGGGTCGATGGACTGAGGCTCAGACGCAAAGCATACGTTGAAGTCTGTGCCACCGGTCGTAGCCGTTTCTTCTTCAGATGTACCGCCGCCGCAGGCTACAAGGCCAAATACGAGGCAGAAGCACATCAAGAGTGCAAGTACTTTTTTCATAAGTATCTCCTCCTTCTTTTTAATGAACTTTTATTTGAAAACTAATCGACACT
This sequence comes from Anaerovoracaceae bacterium, assembly GCA_963636105.1. Taxonomy (GTDB): domain Bacteria; phylum Bacillota; class Clostridia; order Peptostreptococcales; family Anaerovoracaceae; genus CAVHIG01. The sequence continues at coordinate 32,630 of CAVHIG010000002.1, read as the reverse complement.
TTCGATTAGGCTCAAAACACGTTTTTTACCCGATGCAGATACCGCCTTATATATTGTGGCAGGCCGCGAAATGATCCGGTGAAAGCTCTCTCCACTCAGGCATCTTCTGCTTGCATATCTCCGTAGCAAACGGGCACCTTGTATGGAAGCGGCAACCGCTTGGGGGATCCATAGGGCTTGGGATATCGCCTTCAAGGATGATCCTCTTGCGCGAGCGGCTCACTATAGGATCAGGCACAGGCACCGCGGAGAGCAAGGTCTTTGTATAAGGATGCAGCGGATTTTTGTAAAGCTCCCTGCCCTCACCAAGCTCCACCATATTGCCGAGGTACATGACACCTATTCTGTCAGATATATGCCTTACAACGGATATATCGTGAGCTATGAAAAGGTAGGTGAGACCAAGCTCATCCTGCATATCCTCAAGCATATTTACTATCTGCGACTGTATGGATACATCGAGCGCCGATATAGGCTCGTCGCACACTATAAATTCAGGTTCTACGGCAAGCGCTCTGGCTATACCGATTCTCTGCTGCTGACCGCCGGAAAACTCATGAGGATAGCGGTTTGAATGCTCGCTATTGAGTCCTACCATGGTCAGGAGCTGATTTATTCTTTCGGTGCGCTCGCTTTTTCCCTGGAAAAGTCCATGTATATCGAGCGCCTCGCCTACAATCTCTCCTACCGTCATACGCGGATCAAGCGAGGCTGAAGGATCCTGAAAGATTATTTGCATCTTTCTTCTGTAAGGAAGCATATTAGGCTGTTTTTTCCCGAGCGCGCTATCAAAAATGACGTCCCCATCAAAGGTGATTTTTCCCTTTGTAGGCTCATGCAGTCTCAAAATGGCTCTGCCGAGTGTAGTCTTGCCGCAACCCGACTCTCCTACAAGGCCAAAGGTCTCTCCCTTTCGGATGAAGAAATTGACATCTTCTACAGCCTGTACAGTCATGCCCTTTCCCACATTGAAATATTTTTGCAGGTGCTCTACATTCAGGAGAATTTCGTTGCTTTTCTTGTCTTTTTCTGCCATTTTACTTTTCCTCCTTTGCCTTTAGAGCTGAAAGCCAGCATCTTGTAATATGTCCGTTTCCCAAATCTATCACAGGAGGCTCCTTGCGAAGGCATATCTTCATACAGAACTCGCATCTTGAGCAAAAGCCGCAGCCTTCAGGCGGATTGAGCATATCTACAGGAGTACCCTCTATAGGTATCAGTCTCTCATATTCCATGGCATCTACTCTCGGCATGGAGCGCAAGAGTCCAAGCGTATAAGGATGAGCCGGTTTATAGAATATATCATTTACATCGCCCTGCTCTACGATCTTGCCCGCGTACATTACGGATACTCTGTCACAGATATCGGCGACCACTCCGAGATTATGCGTGATGAAGATGATAGCCATCTCCGTCTTTTTCTGAATTTCTTTCATAAGCTCGATTATCTGAGCCTGTATGGTCACATCGAGAGCCGTCGTAGGCTCATCAGCTATGAGAAGCTTCGGATCACATATGAGACCCATGGCTATCATAACCCTTTGCCTCATACCTCCGGAAAGCTCATGCGGATGCTGCTTCATACGCTTTTCGGGATTATTTATACCTACGAGTCTGAGCATTTCAATAGCCTTATCCTCAGCCTCTTTTTTGCTTACCTTCTTGTGACAAAGAATAGCCTCGGTAAGCTGATTTCCCACAGTATATACAGGATTCAGGCAGGTCATCGGATTTTGAAATATCATGCTGACCTTATTGCCTCTGAAATCCTCCATTTTATGCTTGTCATAATTCAAAACATTTTCGCCCTCGAAAAGAATTTCTCCTCCGATGACTTTTCCCGGGCTTTGCAAAAGTCCTATGATGCTGTACGCCTCTACGCTCTTGCCGGAGCCGGACTCTCCTACTATGCCCATAACCTCGCCGTTTTTGAGGGAATAGCTTATGCCGCCTACGGCCTTTACTTCTCCGGCCGGAGTGAAAAAGGAGACCTTGAGATCCTTTACCTCAAGCAAAGGGCTGTTGTTTATATTGTCTGTCATAATCTCTCCCCCTCTCTTATTTCTTCAGACGAGGGTCGAGTGCGTCTCTGAGACCGTCGCCAAACAGATTCAAGCTCAAAATGAGCACGCTGAGAAGGATTGACGGGATTATCAATCTGTATGTATATGTGTAGATACCGCCAAGCGCGTCGGATGCCATAGCGCCCAGTGAAGTAACAGGCGCCGCCACACCTATTCCGAGGAATGACAAGAAGGATTCGAGGAATATAGCCGACGGAATCTGCATACAGGTCGTGACGATGATCTGGCCTATGCAATTTGGCCAAAGATGTCTTTTTACGATCTTTGTACCCTTTGCGCCCAAGGCTCTGGCCGCCGTGACGTACTCCTGCTCCTTGAGCATGAGCACCTGACCTCTTATGATACGTGCCATAGTTACCCAATACAAAAGACCAAATGCTATAAATATCGCAATCAGGCCGGGTCCAATGGAAATGATGGTATCCGCGATGGCCATGTCCTGATGGGTATTTGCCCAGTCTTGCAATGGCTGCTTTATCGTGGTAGATATGAGAAGTACCACAAGCACCTCAGGTACGGAGTAGATAAGCTCTACTATACGCATCATGATATTATCCACCATGCCGCCGCAGAAGCCTGAAATCGAACCATATATAGTACCTATCACCAGTACTATAAGGCTCGCGCATACGCCTACAACAAGCGACACTCTCGTACCATACATTGTACGCAAAAGAAGATCGCGTCCGAATTTGTCCGTTCCGAATGGGTACTTCAGGCACGGGAATATGTTTTCTGCGCCTCGCACCTGCGTGGAATAGTCATTTTCATAGAAAAACGGACAGATAAAAGCAAATATAAAGATGACGATTATCACGCCCAGGGATACCATGGCTACATGATTTTGCTTGAGCCTTCTCCATGCGTCCTTCCAATATGACACAGGAGGCGCTTTTTCTATAAAGTTTGCCTTTGCGTCCTCATCCGCAGGCTCAAAGTCGTCCGGTAAAAATTCAAAATCAGGATCCGGAAGCTTTTCCCAATCCGGCTGCAGCGAAAGGAAACGCATTTCTCTGAACTTTTCGGCTGTTGTCTTGAATTCCATACTCATCTGTCCTTGCCTCCTCTCGTTATGTCTATTCTCGGGTCTACAAACTTATACAGTATATCTACGATAAGATTCATGAGAATAACAAGGGAAGCGAGGAAGATAGTCGTCGCCATTATAATAGGATAATCCCTGTTTAGAACGCTTTGCACAAAATATCTGCCAAGGCCAGGTATATTGAATACAGTCTCTACTACAAAACCACCTGTCAATATGCCCGCGGTGAGCGGTCCAAGGTAAGTAAGTACAGGAATAAAAGCATTACGAAGCGAATGCTTGAAGATAATCTTTAGAGTCTTGACACCCTTTGCCTTTGCTGTACGGATATAGTCCTGATTTATGACATCAAGCATACTCGAGCGCGAGAGCCTGCCTATATAACACATAGGATAAAAGGCTAGCGCAAAGCAAGGCATTATATATGAGGACCAGCCCTGAAGTCCTACAGTAGGAAGCAGCTTCAGGTACACGCCCAAAATAATCAGAAGCACGGTGGCCACTACAAAGCTCGGCACCGATATGCCCAGGGTAGTCACCACCCTAAGCGTACTGTCGACTTTATTTCCTCGATTGTAGGCTGCGATACAGCCCATCGGTATGCCTCCCAGTATGGCCAATATGAGCGCGATAAATCCTATCTTAGCGGATGTCGGAAACATCTCCACGATGATGTCAAGCACAGGTCTGTTCTTCTGCATCTTTATAGACACGCCAAAATCGCCCTGCACGGCATTCGCGAGATATTTTTCGAGTTGCACTATAGTAGGCTGATCGAGCCCGTATTTCGCATTCAGTGCCGCCAGAGTCTCAGGCGAAGGTGATTTTTCGCTGAGAAACGGACTGCCCGGCACCAGATTCATAAGGAAAAACGTGAGACTCGCTATCAAAAAGAGTACAACAACAGATTGCACGATTCTCCCTGCAATATATCTTGTCATTACAAACTAACCCTCCCTCACTACTTGTACGCAGCAAGAATTGCGCAAAGTAATCATTATTATCAGATATAAAACACACATGTTAAAAAAGTCACAATGCTATTTTACCAGATATGAGAACATATATCAAGCAAAATAATTCTATCCCAACACCTCGCCGATGGCCTCATTTATCACAAGTGTGGCTCTGCTGTCATAGGATGTGGAAGATTTATTTATAAGAATGAGATTTTTTCCGTGGAAATAATTTATCATCCCCGCCGCCGGATATACGACAAGCGAAGTGCCGCCGATTATCAAGGTATCAGCCTTTGAAATGGCCTCTATCGCGCGTCTCATGGTGTCCTCATTCAGCATCTCCTCATAGAGTACCACATCAGGCTTTATAATGCCTCCGCACTTTGGGCAGCGCGGGATTTGCGAGCCCTTTCCCTCCTTTGCGGATTCGTCCTTTGCGGAAACGGCGCCGTTTCCGCGGCAATTGCTCTCGTCCATCACAAAATCCAGGTCGTAGGGTGCGTGACATTTCATACAATAATTTCTGAGTATGGAGCCGTGAAGCTCAAGCACATTTTTGCTGCCGGCCATTTGATGAAGGCCGTCGATATTTTGCGTCACTATCGCCTTCAGCCTGCCCTCTTCCTCAAGCTTTGCAAGTGCAATATGTGCCTTATTCGGCTTTGCCGTGCGGCAGACGAGATTTTTCTTATAATAGTCGAAGAAGGTCTCTGTGTGCCTGTCAAAAAAAGTGCGGCTTAAGATCTCCTCCGGTGGATAGCCGTACTCGCTCATGGCGCTATAAAGGCCTGATTCCGAGCGAAAATCCGGTATTCCGCTCTCCGTAGAGACTCCCGCGCCACCAAAAAAAACGATATTTGCGCTATTTTCAACTATCTTCTTTACTCTTGCATCCATGTCATATTCCTCCCCTTCTAAAATTCTTATGTCAAATTTCTCATATGCGGACAATACAAAATCCACACAGAGCCAAATCTTTCCTATGTAGATATCTCCTATGTAGATATTTTACCATATGCGCATATCCGCATTCAAGCAAATAGCCATTCGCGACGAAATCTTTTTGTTGACCCGCCGGTCGGAAAATGCTAAAATATCTCTGTTACCGACCGGCGGGTCGGCGCAATAAAACCGGCTTTGGGCTTACAAGCAGGGCTCAGGATTCTAAGCCTGCTTTGACCTAAAAGCTCCGGTATTATGTAGATTTTCAAAAGGTATAGAAAGGAAAAAGCATTGGACACAGAAAAAAAGTCTTTGGGACGAAAAATACTGGATCATAAGATCCTTACACTCCTTCTCCTAATTATAATCGCAATCACCGCATACAGACTCAGCATCTTTGCGATGGAGAAGAAAAATCCGACAGTTGAGGAGGCCACTCCTGTAAACGTAAAGGTCATCTCGGCAGAATATGCCTCCATTACACAGACTACGCCTCTTTCCGGCCGCATCACTCCGGTCGATGAGGTAGCCATAGTGCCGCTTGCCTCCGGTCAGGTCACTGCGGTATATGCAGAGGTAGGCGACTATGTAAGCGCAGGCTCTATCCTCTTTGAAATAGACAAGGGACAGATAGCCACCACCTACAATCAGGCAAAGGCCGCATATGAGCTTGCTGCTACCACCTATAACAATATGGAGGAGCTCTACGCGGAAGGTGCTGTGAGCAAGTCCGACTATGACAGCGCGAGAGTGCAATACATAAGCGCGCAGGAATCCTTCAATGCCGCTGCTGAGGCATACAGCTACTACAGTGTCACATCCCCTATAAGCGGCTATGTGACATCCATGTCTGTCTCTGTCGGCAGCGTTGCTGGACAATCCATGGCTGCCTCTGTCGCGGATACAAGCGCTCTTGAGATAAGCACTGCGGTATCGGAATATCTCGCAAGCCTTATACATGTCGGAGACGAGGTAAATGTCTACGTAACTTCACTTGGTGATGAGCCTTACAAGGGCACAATCACTGCCTTCTCGCCTGCTCCTGCCATGGGTACCTTGACATATCCTGTCACAATTTCCCTGGATAATGAAAAGGGAGAGCTCATGAGCGGCATGTTTGCAGAGGTTGAGCTCATAACGGATGAAGCCGAAAATACAATTTGCATACCGTCCGACGCAGTCATCCTGAAAGACAGCAAAAGCGTCGCCGTAGTGCTCGACAGCGAGCGCATACCGAGATACTGCGAAGTTTCCACAGGCATAGACAACGGAAGCTATGTACAGATTCTCTCCGGCATAAATGAGGGCGATGTCGTGGTTGTCTCCGGTCAGGACTTTGTGACCGAGGGCGAGGCCGTAAATATCGTCACGGATGAAGAATCGGCAGCAAAATCGGAATAAGTAAAAGAGGTACACGCACATGAATCTGTCAAGTTTATCAATAAAAAGACCGGTGGCGACCATCATGATTTTGCTCATGATAGTCGTACTGGGTGCGGTAGCTATGTTTAGCATTCCGCTGGACCTTATGCCGGATATAGAGGCGCCTGTAGCCCTTGTCACGACCACCTACAGCGGCGCATCCCCTGAGGAAGTGGAGAGCATGGTCACAGAGACGCTGGAGGCTTCCCTTGCTTCCGTTGAGGATCTGGATACGCTCTATTCCTATAGCATGGAAAATACATCCATAATTGTCCTTATGTTCAATTATGATACAGATATGGATTTTGCTACCCTGAATATGCGCGAAAAGATAGCCCTTGTCTCGGATTATCTGCCGGACAGCTGCACCGAGCCTATGGTTATGAAGATGAGCATGAATATGATGCCTACCGCGCAGATCTATATCTCCTCCGGCAGCATGACCCTCGCCGAGCTCAATACGCTTGTGGACTCGAGCATAGTACCGCAGCTTGAGCGTGCCTCCGGAGTTGCCTCCACAACGATGATGGGCGGCGTAGAGGAAGAGGTCTCCATAAAATTCAATCAGGAGGCGCTGACAAATTACGGGCTTTCGCTCAGCACTGTAAGCCAGCTTTTGGCAGCGGAAAATGTAAATCTCCCTATCGGTGATATTTCCAAGGGCGATACTGAGCTTATCGTAAGAAGCATGGGCAAGTTTTCAGATGTGGAGGACATAAAGAATCTCCCGCTGACGATTTCTGACTACAGCGTGGTGCGCCTCGGCGATATTGCGGAGATTTCCTACGGCTATAAGGATCAGGAAGCCATCACGAGGATAAATGCGGAAACGGCGATAGGTGTCATGGTCACCAAGGCCTCCGACGCCAATACGGTCGAGGTGTCAGACGAAGTCAGAAGCGCAATCGAAAAGCTCAGCGAAAAATATCCCGATATAAATATCGTGATAGGCTACGATGCCGCGGATTATATAAAATCCTCCATTCGCTCCGTAGCGGAATCCGCAATCATAGGTGCACTGCTTGCCATAATCGTAGTCTTCCTCTTCCTAAGGAATGTCAAGACTACGCTCATCATAGCTCTGTCCATCCCTACATCTCTGCTTGCGGCCTTTGCCGTAATGGATGCGCTGGATATGACCTTGAATCTGATTACTCTATGCGCGCTTACAATCTGCGTGGGTATGCTGGTAGATAATTCCATCGTAGTGCTTGAAGACATCTTCAGAATAAGGCAGGAGGAGCCGGATCCTATAGTCGCAGCAAATAAAGCTTCCAAAGAAATCTTTCTTGCTGTAGTGGCATCTACCCTGACTACCGTGCTCGTATTTTTGCCTATAGCGCTTTCCGAGGGTATGGCATCATTGATCTTCGCTGATTTCTGCTGGACCATAATAATCGCGCTCATGGCCTCACTTGTCGTGGCCTTGACCGTCATTCCAATGCTTTGCTCAAAGCTTATGGCAGGCACGGTATCTACAGAATATATGCGCTTTGGCACAAAGCGCTACAAGTACAAGCTTTTGCCTCTCTTTGGCCGCTTTATAGAATATATCACTGAAAAATACGATGAATTTGTAAGAGTGGCACTCAAAAAGCGAAAGAAGGTACTCGTAGGCTGTACTTTGATTTTCATCGTATCTCTGCTTCTCATTTTCACGCTCGGACTTGAAATGCTCCCTGACAGCGATGAGGGCATGATATCCCTGAGTGTGGAGGTTCCTTACGGCACCTCGCTTGAGACTACAGACAGCATTATGAGCAAGATCGAAGACTATCTCCTCGCCCTGCCTGAGACCGAAAGCGTAGTCATGTCCACAGGCTCTGTCTCCGCATTATCGTTAAACAGCAATGCGAGCCTCTCGCTTCAGCTTGTAGATAAAAGCGAGCGAGACAGAAGCGCAGATGAGATAGCAAAAGCTATACAAAAGGATATGAGTAAAATAGCAGAAGCGAGCATCACTGCGCAATCAAGCTCATCATTTTCCTCATATTTCGGTTCAAATGACGTAAGCCTTCTCTTGAAGGGCAGCGACTTCGAAACCTTGGAATCCATAGGAAATGACCTCCGCACGCAGATTTCACAGCTCGAATGCGTGACAGACGCGGCGCTTGACATATCCGAAGGAAGCCCGGAGGTAAAGGTCATAATCGACAGAAATGCCGCCTCCTACTACGGCATCACCGCCTACCAAATGGCATCGGGACTTTCAAGCGCGATTTCCGGAAGCACAGCCACACGTCTTACAGTAGACGGCACCGAGATCGATGTAAAGCTCTCTCTTTCTGACAATGTGGCGGACTCTGTAGAGGATATGAAGCAGATAAAAATTACAGGCTCATATGGCACATCCGTCCCTGTCGCACAGATAGCTACATTCGAATATGACAATGCGCCATCATACATTTACAGAGAAAATCAGACAAATACCATCACTCTCAATGTCGATGTAGACAGCACAAGTGTGACAGGAGGCGCTACCGAGGTTATGAAGATTGTGAATAATTACCAATTCCCGGAAGGCTATTACGCGGACGAAAATGGTATATATTCCACAATGACGGATGCCTTTACAAGCCTGACAAAAGCTCTCTTTGTAGCGATAGCACTCGTATTCCTGCTCCTTGCGGCACAATTCGAATCTGTCATCATGTCGCTTGTCGTAATGCTTGCTGTACCGTTTGCCATGACAGGAGCCTTCCTTGCGCTCTTCCTCACCGGCACCTCGCTTTCAATGACGTCCTTCCTCGGACTCATAATGCTTGTAGGTATAGTAGTAAACAACTCCATATTGCTTGTGGAATTTATAAGACAATATCAGGATGAGCTCGGCCTGTATGAGGCTCTTGTGCAGGCGGGGAAACTGCGTCTGCGCCCGATTCTCATGAGCTGCGTGACTACGGTTGTGGGCATGATTCCGCTTTCACTTGGTTTCGGCGATGGCGGAGAAATCCTCGCGCCTATGGGTATATCCATAATAGGCGGCCTTGTGGCCTCTACAGTAGTCACTCTCTTCATAGTGCCTGTCTTCTACTCATTGGTAGAGGAGCGCAAGCAAAGGAAAGCCAAGAGAAAGCTTGCAAAAGCAGAAAAGCTTGCGGCCTTGGAAGCAGAATGGGCAAAGGAGGATAGCGTAAGTGGACAGCAATAGAACAAAATGCTCAAGTGATAGAGATGACAAAAAAGCCGAAAAACGCAAACTCATTTTAGACTCCGCCTATGAGCTCTTTCTGGAAGAAAGGTACGCAAGCGCAAAAATTGCCGATATCGCCGCAAGAGCCGGCATAGGCAAGGGCACCGTATATGAGTACTTCTCAAGCAAAGAGGAAATCCTGCTCGAAATCATAAATAGCAAGATCATTCCAGAATATGACTTCTTCCCGGAAATGCTGAAGGAAAAGAATGACGTCAGAAGCAGGCTCTCGGCCTTCCTGACATTTAAGCGGAATTTCCTCGAAAGATATGGAAGATATGTAAATGAAATACATCCGCTCTTCCATGAGGAAAATACCGAAATGGCTTGCAAAATCTGCGATGCCATAAAGCAAATCATCGGCTGTGAGTATTCTGTAATGCTTAAAATCTTAGAAGACGGCATCGCCAGCGGTGAGCTGAGGCCTATAAATCCGATACTTGCGGCTCACCTTATAGTGGGCACTGCGGCATCGTTTGCCTCTGCAAACTCCGGAATGCTGCAAAGCATGCAAGAATGCGGCTTCCCGATAGATACTCGCGTGGCGGCAGCCTTCACAAGCTGCACGGAAGAAGACTTCTTTGAACTCATCTTCAACGGAATCTCCGCGAAATAAAATCAAGCAAAAATAGGAATGGTCACCTGCCATTCCTATTTTTTATAAAATCACTTATAATTTGTAATGTCCGCAATTTCAAGCTTTCCCATGCGATTATTATACCATTTTTTTCGGATCCACCCATGCCGCAAAGTCCGCCTCACTCACAAGCTCAAGCCTCAGCGCCGCTTCCTTTAATGTGAGATTTTCCCTATGCGCAAGCTTTGCTATCTTGGCCGCGTTTTCATATCCTATATGCGGATTGAGCGCAGTCACAAGCATGAGAGATTTTTCCATATTTTCCGCAATCTTTTCCTCGTTTGCCCTTATGCCGATTGCGCAATTTTTGCGGAATGAGCGAATCGCGTCCGCAAGGAGCCCCGCTGACTCCAAAAAATTATGTATGAGCACCGGCATATATACATTGAGCTGGAAATTGCCCTGAGACGCCGCAATTGCCACTGCCGCGTCATTTCCCATGACCTGCACGCAGACCATCGTAAGAGCCTCGCATTGCGTCGGATTTACCTTCCCCGGCATAATGGAGCTGCCCGGCTCATTTTCAGGAATCGTGATCTCTCCTATTCCGCAGCGCGGCCCGCTTGCGAGCCATCTCACATCATTTGCTATTTTCATAAGGTCCGCCGCAAGCGCCTTCATAGCGCCATGGCAAAATACAAGCGCGTCCTTGCTTGTAAGCGCGTGGAATTTATTTGGGGCCGTCTCAAATTTCATTCCCGTAAGCTCGCTTATTTTCTTCGCGGAAACTGCGCCGAATTCCTTCGGTGCGTTGAGACCCGTGCCGACCGCCGTGCCGCCGAGCGCAAGCTTTTTGAGTCCATCGAGAGTCTTTGCAAGCATAGCGCGGCTTTCAAGCAGCATCTCCTTCCAGGCGCTTATCTCCTGTCCGAGTGTGAGCGGAGTAGCATCCTGAAGATGTGTGCGGCCGGTCTTTATGATATCCATATTTTCTTTTTCAAGTCTTTCAAATACCTCTGCAAGCTCGTCTATCGCCGGAATAAGATTTTCCTCTATAGCAAAGGCAGCCGCTATGTGCATGGCCGTAGGAAAGGTGTCATTGCTGCTTTGCGATTTATTTACATGATCGTTTGGATGTACAAGCTTTTCGCCGAGAATCTCATTTGCGCGGTTTGCGATTACCTCATTTGCGTTCATATTCGACTGCGTGCCGCTTCCGGTCTGGTAGATTACAAGCGGAAAATGCTCGCTAAGCTTTCCGGAAATCACCTCATCCGCGGCCTGCATTATGGCCTTTGCCCTCTTTTCATCAAGGTTGCCAAGCTCATAATTTGCCATGGCCGCGGCCTTTTTCAAAATTCCGAAGGCATGTATTATCTCCTCGGGCATTCTTTGCTTACCGATTTTGAAATTTTCAAAGCTTCTCTCGGTCTGAGCACCCCAATATTTATCCGCGGGCACCTTCACCTCGCCCATTGTATCATGTTCTATACGATATTCCATTTTTGTCCTTTCATATGTTCTTGGTAGCCGTTGTGCAGCATCCCATCACTGCCTCTGCTACCTTCTTTACTACGAGCGGATTGAAGCCGTCCGGAAGCACGTACTCGGCTGAGAGCTCTTCCTCCGGAATTACGGATGCTATCGCCCTTGCCGCAGCCTCCTTCATTTCCTCTGTAATCCTCTTTGCGCCCGCGTCCAATGCTCCGCGGAAGATTCCCGGAAATGCTATTACATTATTTACCTGATTTGGGAAGTCCGAACGTCCCGTACCTACTACAGCCGCACCCGCGGCCTTTGCTTCATCAGGCATGATCTCAGGCACAGGATTTGCCATTGAGAATACTATAGGATCCTTTGCCATGCTGCGAATCATATCCTGGGACACAACACCCGGTCTGGATACTCCTATGAGTACGTCCGCGCCCTTTATCACATCAGCGAGGCTGCCCTGCAGATTGTCCTTATTTGTCACATGTGCCATCTTCTCCTGCTCCGGATTGTTGTATGGCGCACCCTCGTAAATAGCGCCATTTTTGTCGCAAAGTATCACATCTCCAAAGCCGAGACGATTGAACATCTTCGCGATGGATATACCTGCGGCGCCCGCACCGCTTATAACGATTTTCAGATTTCCGGCTGTCCTGCCGGTCACCTTGAGCGCGTTTATTATGCCGGCGCTTGTGATTATGGCTGTACCGTGCTGGTCATCGTGAAATACCGGGATATCGCACAATTCTATGAGCCTCTGCTCTATCTTAAAGCAGCGCGGCGCGCTTATATCCTCGAGATTTATGCCGCCAAAGCTCTTTGAAATGAGAGCTACAGTCTTTACAATCTCATCAGGATCCTTGCTGTCTATGCAGATAGGCACCGCGTCTATGCCGGCAAAGGCCTTGAAAAGTGCGCATTTTCCTTCCATTACAGGCATACCGGCAGATGGTCCTATATCGCCGAGACCAAGTACCGCGGTGCCGTCCGTAATAACAGCGACGGTATTTCCTTTGCCCGTATATTTATATGCAAGGGATTCGTCCTTTTGAATCTCAATGCATGGCTCCGCTACGCCGGGTGTATATGCTACAGAAAGCTCTTCCTTATTTGTAATAGGGCATTTGCATTCTATTGAGAGCTTGCCCTTCCACTCTTCATGCTTTTTAAGCGCGTATTCTTTTTTGTCCATTTTTCTTGCTTCCTTTCTATTGCTATACATTTGAGCTATTTCATGCCGCGGCGCGCCATAGAATTATCCATATGTATCTCCATCGCCCTCACACCGGCTTCGGAATCCTTATTTTTGAAGGCATCGAATATTGCCTTGTGCTCTTCAAAGACATCCGAGAGGTAGGTCTCGCTGTCGTATATTTTTGGATTTGCACTGAGCTTCAGATATACCTGATACGAAGAAAGCATGTGCTCGAGGAGCCTGTTGTGCGCGCCCGTGTATATGAGCTGGTGAAAGCCCGTATTTATATTGAGCATCTTTTCCAAATCCTTCTTCATGGTATAGAATTCCATAAATTCAAAGGTTTCTTCCAATGCGTCAAATTCATCGTCTGTGATGCGCTCTATCGCCCATCTGACAGCCTGCATCTCATAGATTTTACGAAGCTCATATATATCGCGTATATCCTGCTCGGAAAAGCCCACTACAAATGCGCCTCTATTTGGAATCGTCTCTATAAGACCTTCCATCTCAAGCTGCTTGAGAGCCTCGCGCACCGGCGTCCTGCTGACCTTATATTCGCTGCATATTCTCTGCTCAGTCAGCTTTTCTCCCGGCTTCATCCTTCCCTGCAATATATCACGCTGCAGCTCCGAAAAAAGGCTGCTGCAAATCGGCATATTGCTCTGTTTTGCCTCATTTCCATATTTATATAAAACCATGTCGGCCTTTTACCTCCTTATTGTATACAATAAGTCGATTGTACACCTATAACACAAAACTGTCAAGCGCTTCACGCAAATTTGTGAAAAACGCAAAAACAGCGGCAGTTTTCGCAACTGTCGCTGTTTTTGTATTTTGTTCTTTGCCGCCGGATATTTGCCCGGTCAGGCTTGTCGAATCATACAAGCTATTTCTTGATGATCTCACAGACTGCATCAGGACCGCAACCTGCTGCGTTTCCTTCGTCTGTATCCAGATGACATTCTCTCTTGTGGCCTTCACCTGCTCTAATGAGTACGTTGTCAAAGATGAGTCCTCTCTCGCCTTCGATCTTGATGGATACCCACTCCTTGTCCTTTACGCCTGCTTCCTCTGCTTCCGCAGCTGAAAGATGTACGTGTCTCAGAGCAGCGATTACACCGTGGTCAAGCTCTACTTCTCCCGCAGGGCCGATAAGCTTGCAGCCAGGAGTGCCCTCAAGCTTTCCGGACTCTCTGATCGGAGCCTTGATGCCTATAGTTCTTGCGTCAGTCAGAGCAAGCTCTACCTGTGTCTCCTTACGAGCAGGTCCGAGCACTCTTACATTTTTGAGTGTCTTCTTTGGTCCTACGATGTCTACAACCTCTTCACAGGCAAACTGACCAGGCTGTACAAGATCCTTCTTCGGAGTCAGCTTGTGACCCTTTCCGAAAAGTGCCTCGATGTGATCTTCCTGCAAATGCAAATGCTTGTTTGACAAACCAATCTGTACTTTGTAACCCATTTCTTGGTTCCTCCTTATATCCTCTCTTATAAATTCTTATAATATATTAAGAAAAGGCTTTTATTCCTTTTCCAATATTCTCTCTTTTTCTGTACCTTCAAGATAGCTTATATATGGCAGATTTCTGTATTTCTGATTGTAGTCAAGTCCATATCCTATTATAAAGCGATCATCCACCTCAAAACCCACATAATCAGCCTGAAGCTCTACTCTCCTGCCCTCAGGCTTATCAAGGAGGGAGCAGATCTTTACTGTTTTTGCGCGTCTTGCGTCCAGATAGCCCTTAAGATAGTGAAGAGTAATGCCGGAATCCACAATATCCTCAACTATGATGACATTTTTGTCCTCTATATCCACATCGAGATCCTTTACAATCTTTACTATACCTGAGGACTTTGTGGAAGCTCCATAGCTGGAAACAACCATAAAATCAAGAGTGACAGGCACGGTAACATGCTTGATGACTTCGCCCATCCACATGATGGCTCCCTTGAGTATACCCACCATGAGTACTTCCTCGCCGGCATAATCCTTTGAGATAATTGCGCCTATCTCCTTTGCGCGCTCCCTTATCTCTTCCTCGGTGATCATTACTTTTCCGATAGTTTCCTTCTCCACGTCTTACTCCTTATCATTTTCAACTTTGAAATCAACATCATCTATAACGGTCTTGTTTCGATATGTCTTTGAAAGGTCCATAGACTTTTCACCTATCCAATAAGCATCGAGTGTATCCCGCAAATGCCACAAAATCCAGATCCACAAAACGAGATCATCCAGCCATGCCAGCGGAAATATCACCACAGGTATTATATCGACAGGCAGCAGAAGATAGATGATGCCGAATACCACAAGAGCCTTTTTGCGCAGTGGAACCTTCTTATCCAGCATCATGAATTTTATAGCCTTTATGCGTCTCAAAATTACCCTAAAGCCTATCCAGTGCATATTCTACCCCTATTTCTGCCATTCACACACTTACGATGTCCTCGAGCACGTTGAGCAGCTCCTCCTGACCCGTTCTTTTAAGCGATGATATGGCTATTATCCTGTCCTCAGGACCCATCCCGAGCGTCTTTTTTATGATACTCTTGCACTTTGCCAATTCATTCTTAGATACCTTGTCGCACTTTGTGGCCACGACTATACCATCGAGTCCATAGTGCTTTAGATATTCGTACATCTGAACATCCTGCGCACTCGGCGCGTGGCGTATGTCCACAAGCTGAATCACCTTACGAAGGCCGTTTCTGCCTTGCAAATAAGCCTCCATCATGGCGCCCCAATCCTCGGACATGGACTTTGATACCTTTGCGTAGCCATAGCCCGGCAGATCCACGATGCGAAATTCATCATTTATGAGATAGAAATTTATCGTACGCGTCTTACCCGGAGTGCCGCTCACCTTCGCAAGCTTTTTTCTGTTTGTGAGCAGGTTCAGAAGTGAGGATTTGCCCACATTTGAACGACCCGCAAAGGCCACCTCCGGCATATTGTCTTCCGGATATTGACTTTTTTTCACTGCAACCGCCTGCAGCTCTGCTTTTTTTATGATCATAAACTACCTATACAAGTGCCTGTTCCAGTGCTTCATCCACATTTGAAATAAGCACAAATTCCAATTTTTTCCTAACATTTGCAGGAATGTCATCTATATCCCTCTCATTGGCCTTAGGGAGCAGGATTTTCTTGATGCCCGCTCTATGCGCAGCCAGCACCTTTTCCCTTATACCGCCTACCGGAAGTACTTTTCCCCTTAAGGTAATTTCGCCGGTCATAGCGACATCCTTCTTCACCGGTCGTCCGGTGAGCGCGGATATCATCGCCGTGCACATAGTCACACCGGCAGAAGGCCCGTCCTTTGGAGTAGCGCCCTCCGGAATGTGTATATGCAAATCCTGCGTCTTGTAAAAGTCTTCTCTTATTCCGAGGGTATCAGCCACTGAGCGTATATAGCTTATGCCGGCCTTTGCCGACTCCTGCATTACATCACCAAGCTGTCCTGTGAGCGAAAGCCTGCCGCTTCCCGGAAGCACGCTCGCCTCTATGGAAAGCGTCGTGCCGCCCACGATAGTCCAGGCAAGACCCGTCGTCACGCCTATTTCATTTTCGCCCTCTATGATATCATATCTGTATTTTTTCTTTCCAAGATAGCCTTCTACCTGCTTTGAGCCGATCTTGAATTCTTTCTCTCCGTCCGTAACGGTCTTTCTGGCCACCTTGCGGCAGATATTCGCAATTTCTCTCTCAAGATTTCTTACACCGGATTCCGCCGTGTAATAATTTATTATATCACGAATAGCGGCTTCTGAAAATTCCAAATTTTTCTCTTTGAGGCCATGTTCCTTAATTTTTTTCGGAATAAGATATTTTTGCGCTATCTTGAGCTTCTCCTCTTCCGTATATCCGGCCACATTGATGACCTCCATCCTGTCAAGGAGCGGACGCGGAATGGTATCAGTCGTATTTGCCGTAGTGATAAACATTACCTTTGAAAGATCGAAAGGCACCTCCAAATAGTGATCCGTAAATTCCTTGTTTTGCTCAGGATCCAGCACCTCCAAAAGCGCCGAGGCCGGATCTCCCTTGAAATCCGCACCGATTTTATCCACCTCATCAAAGAGGAATACCGGATTATTTGTACCGCATTCCTTTATAGATGTAATCACGCGACCGGGTATAGCTCCGATATATGTCCTTCTATGACCTCTTATCTCCGCCTCATCGCGCACACCACCGAGCGACATGCGCACAAAATCCCTGCCGCAAGCTCTCGCGATCGAGCGCGCCACCGACGTCTTGCCGACTCCCGGAGGCCCTACAAGGCAGAGTATAGGCCCTTTTAGACCCTTTGAAAGCTGTACAACCGCCAAATACTCAAGCACCCTCTCCTTGACCTTCTCAAGCCCGTAATGATCCTCGTCAAGTATCTCCTCAGCCTTTTTCATATTGAGCGCGGCCTTTGAAGACTTATTCCAAGGCAAGGATATGATGGTCTCTATATACGTGTGAGCCACACTGCTCTCCGCCGAATTCGCCTGCAGCTTCGAAAGACGATTTATCTCCTTCTCCAGCTTTTCAGCTATCTTCGCGGGGATCTTCTTTTTCTTTATCTCCGCCTTCCAGGCATCTATCTCATCCTGAATATCCTCATCTATACCAAGCTCCTGCTCTATCACGCGCATTTGCTCACGCAGATAATACTCCTTTTGTGACTTGTCTATCTGCGACTTTACCTTTGCGCTTATATCTCTCTGCAGCGTAAGTATTTCTATCTGCTCCATAAGGATATCATTGAGCTTGCGCAGACGCTCGTCGACAATCAAAGACTCAAGTATTGCCTGCTTATCCTCAAGCTTGATATTTATATGCGCAGCTATTGTATCCGCAAGCTGCGCCGCGTCATCTATAGCAAGAATCGAAGCAAATATCTCCTTTGGGAGTCTCGGATTTACATCCAGATACTCTTCAAAGCTGCTCTTCACCGCACGCATAAACGCCTCCGTCAGCGTGGGGTTCGATTCATATTCATCAAGCACATTTACTCTGCATTTGAAATATGCCGGCTCCTCCAAAATCTCCTCAATCTCCGCACGGCATATGCCCTCTACAAGGACTCTTGTCGAATCTCCCGGAAGCTTGAGCATCTGCTTTATCTTCGCTATCGTACCCACATGATAAAAATCATCCGGAGTCGGAAGCTCCATAGTCTCATCCTTTTGGGTCACCAAAAATACGCGCTGATCCTGCACCATAGCCTGCTCAAGCGCCATAAGCGATTTTTCTCTTCCTATGTCAAAATGAATCACGATGTCCGGGAAAATCGACATTCCGCGAAGCGGTATCAGGGGCAGCGTAAACTGCCTAATCTCCTCTTCCTCGGGAGCACCAGACTCAGGGTCTCTTTCCTCGTTTTCGTTTTCAAAATTATTTTTAAATTCATCCATCTCTATCGCATCCTCTCTCTATTTGCAAGCAGGCGACCCAAAAAGGCCGCCCGTCTTATCTTTTTACGATGCTTCTGCATTTATTCTGTCGTCCTGTGCTTCTGCCAGCACCAGTGTAGGTCTTTCTTCCTTTTCTATGGTATCCTTCGTAATGATGCATTTCTTTACATCACTGCGCGAAGGTATCTCGTACATGATATCCTTCATGACCTTTTCCATTATACTGCGCAGACCTCGCGCACCGGTTTTTCTCTCTATAGCCTTGTCTGCTATGCTCTCTACAGCTCCATTCTCAAGCACAAGCTCCACATCGTCCATTTTGAAGAGCTTTTTGTATTGCTTTGCGAGAGCATTTTTCGGTTCTGTAATTATGCTCACCAAAGCCTCTCTCGAAAGCTCCTGCAACGTGACGATCACAGGAAGTCTGCCTATAAATTCCGGTATAAGGCCGTATTTCAGCAAATCCTCCGACTGAATGAGCTTCAATACATCTGAGGTCTCCGGCTTATTCACCTTCATGTCAGAATTGAAGCCTATCGTCTTTTCTCCTATGCGCCTCTGTATAACCTTATCCATTCCGTCAAAGGCTCCGCCGCATATAAAGAGCACATTTGTCGTATCAAATTGTATAAAATCCTGATGCGGATGCTTTCTGCCGCCCTGAGGAGGCACACTCGCAACCGTGCCCTCAAGAATCTTAAGGAGCGCCTGCTGTACGCCCTCGCCCGAGACATCCCTCGTAATGGAAGGATTGTCCGACTTGCGAGCGATCTTATCTATCTCATCCACATATACTATACCCTTTTGAGCCTTTTCTATATCCCAGTCCGCTGCCTGGATAAGCTTCAAAAGGATATTTTCCACATCCTCGCCCACATAACCTGCTTCCGTAAGTGCCGTAGCATCCGCTATAGCAAAAGGCACGTCGAGTATCTTTGCCAGAGTCTGAGCAAGCAAGGTCTTTCCGGAGCCTGTAGGTCCAAGCATGATGATGTTGCTCTTTTGAAGCTCCACATCATCATCCTTGGCGGACAGATTATTTATTCTTTTGTAGTGATTATATACAGCTACCGCAAGCGCCTTCTTTGCGTCGTCTTGGCCTATTACGTAATCCGAAAGAGCCGCAGCGATTTCCTTTGGCTTTGGCAGGGAAAAAGCCTTCTTTCCCTCGCCGCCTCGCGTCTCGCCGCCAGCCTGCGCTGTTTGCTCATTATCATAATGAATCTGAGCGATGATGTCATTGCAAAGGCGGATGCAGTCCTCACAGATGTATACGTCAGGTCCTGTCACAAAATTCCCCATTTGCTCATACGGCTTTCCGCAGAAGGAGCACCTTATATCTCTATTGTCATCATATTTTGCCATCTGAATATGCCCCCTCGCTAACGCTTTTCTATCACTTTGTCTATGAGCCCGTATTCCATAGCCTCAGCCGCGCTCATGTAATTATCCCTGTCAGTATCCCTTTCCACCTTGGAAAGCTCCTGACCGGTATTTGCGCTGATGATTCTGTTCAACTTTTCGCGAGTCTTTATTATGTGATCCGCGTGTATCTTTATATCCGATGCCTGACCGCTCGCACCGCCCAGTGGTTGGTGTATCATAATCTCAGCATTCGGAAGTGCCATACGCTTTCCCTTCGTCCCCGCAGAGAGCAAAAATGCTCCCATGCTCGCGGCCATACCTACGCAAATCGTAGATACATCCGGCTTTATATATTGCATTGTGTCATAGATAGCCATACCGGCACTCACCGAGCCACCCGGGCTATTGATATATATGCATATATCCTTTTCCGGATCCTCAGCTTCAAGAAAGAGGAGCTGCGCTACCACGATGCTGGCGACATTGTCGTCAATAGCCTCACCCAGAAAAATTATTCTGTCCTTGAGAAGCCTTGAATATATGTCATATGAGCGTTCTCCGTTTCTCGTCTGCTCTATTACATATGGTATCAGTGCCATAATGAATTCCCCCTTGTTTTTGCTCTATACTTACTCTTTCTATGCTTCCTTTATATTTGCATTGTCATATATGAAGTCAGCAGCCTTTGAAAGCTTCAGATCGTCTTCGATCATCTTCTTTCCGTCCTCACCGATCATTTCCTTAACCTTGTCAGCCTCGAGATTGTACTGAGCAGCCATTGCCTCAAACTGCTTGTCGATATCCTCCTCGGAAGCCTCGAGCTTCTCCTGCTCTGCTATCTTTGAAAGCAGCATTCTGATCTTTACTCTCTTTGTGCATTCCTCTCTGATCTCGTCTCTGAATTCAGCCGCGTCCTTCTGGATGAACTGCAGATAGTTTTCAAGAGTCAAACCCTGATATCTGAGCTGCTGATCAAATTCTCTCAAAGTGCGATCGATCTCGCCTTCTGCCATTGCCTTTGGTACTGTTATGTCATTTACAGCGAGTGCAGCTTCTATAGCATCATTTTTCAGCTGTATTACGGAAACTTCCTCGGCCTGCTTTTCGAGCTTTGCCTTTGTGTCAGCCTTGAGTTCCTCTAAAGTATCGAAATCGCTTACATCCTTTGCGAAGTCGTCGTTGATCTCGTCAAACTGCTCTTCCTTGATTTCGTGGAGAAGGCACTTGAATACAGCTTCCTTGCCTGCGAGATCAGGTGAATGATATTCCTCAGGGAAGGTTACGACTACATCCTTTGACTCGCCGGCGGATACGCCTACAAGCTGCTCTTCAAAGCCAGGGATAAACATGCCGGAGCCGAGCTTGAGCTCAAAACGCTCTGCTGTGCCGCCCTCAAACTGATTTTCGCCTACGAAGCCCTTATAGTCCAAAAGTACAGTATCTCCGTCCTGCGCAGGTCTCTCTACGAGCACCATTCTGGAATTTCTCTTCTGTATAGCTTCGATATCCTTCTGTACATCCTCGTCAGTAACTTCCTTTACTGTCTTTGTGAGCTCTACGCCCTTATAGCCTGATACTTCAAATTCAGGATAAGTCTCTACAGTAACTGTTATAGTAAAGCCCTCGCCCTTCTTAAGCTGTGAGAAGTCAAGTCTAGGGCTGTCTATGATATCAAGCTTGAGCTCTTCAACAGCAGCACCATAGTTTTCTGAGAAAAGTGCGTCTATAGCGTCCTCAAAGAATACGCCCTCACCGTAATGAGCCTCGATAAGCTTTCTCGGAGCCTTGCCCTTTCTGAAGCCGTCGATCACATACTTTTCCTTTGTCTCCTGATAAGCCTTGATAATGGCTGCCTCAAATTCCTCTGCGGAAAACTCCATGCTAAACTTTGCGTCGTTTCCTTCTTTTGAAATAAATGTTGCTTTCATTAGATATTTCCTCCTAATATATTAAAACAGTTTTTTCTTTTGTTTTTAAAACTAGCTCGCAATGTATGCTTTCTGATACGCATACCAATTTATCATACCACCCTTTTGGTAAAAAGTAAACAATTTTCACTCTTAAATAGATAAAAAAAGCGGGTTTTTAGGTATTTTTTATCTGAAAGATATGAAAAAGGACCGTCAAAGGCGGTCCATAGATGTTTTATTGTCTTTTTTTACAAATCATCAGGCTCTTTTGGCTGTTTTCTGCCTGCCAAGCACCGAAAATCGGCACAAAATGACTAATTTTGCTCCAAAAGCGCAAGGCCTCTCGCATACTTGCTTTTCTTTTCCGGCAAAAGATTATAGGTCTTCGCGAGACATTCGCCAATTTGCAGAAGCTCATCGCAATTTCCGGTAAATAGCTCAAGCTCAACCTCACAGATCGGCACGCTACCCTTATCTGTATTGATCTCGCCATTGTCTACAGAAACCTCTATTATGCTCTTGCCTGTATCCAGGCGCATACGCTTTCTCATTATTGTCATCTCTACGATTCCAACAAGCTGCTTGTCACCTATAAACTCGAGAATCTCCATGCCGACATCGCTTTCCTTAAAAATAGACGGATCCGGCAATATCAAGCAAGAATCATCTTTTACAGGTACATTTATCTCCTGTCTCGTATGAAGAGCTCCGTCGTTTGTACCATTCCACTTAAGTGAAGCGACCGTTCTTTCACCCTCGACTCTGATGCGAAAGGCTATATCCTTACGGGACAGGTCAAAATCCTCCGTATCAAAGTAGACTGATTTCATCAGCAGCTTCTCGCGGGAATCCTCTTCCTCCATAGCCGCAAGCTTCGGATCATTCCAAATCCTTTCAGAAGTCTCCTTATCTGCGATCGCATATTTTAATTCAATTTCCATCCTGGTATTCCTTTTCTCTCTTTCAGATATTTATCTACCCACGTCTCACTATATTACCATTTTTTCAGTCGCTTGACAAGGAGAAATATTTTGAACATCAGAATTCCGGATTTTTCCTTTTCTGGTATGTTTTATATGCCTTGAAAATTACAAATAGTTCATAGGGTTCTTCGCTACGCCGTTTTGCCTTACCTCAAAATGAAGCAGATAACCTGTAGCATTTCCGGTCTTGCCGACAGCCGCGATTACTTCACCCTTTGAAACATTCTGCCCGTAGGATACGTAGAGTGCGCTGCAATGTGCATATACCGTTGTAAGTCCATTGCCATGGTCGATTTTTACAGTATATCCGAGACTTCCCTGACCCCAGCCGGAGAAGATTACTGTACCTGAATCCGCTGCCATGATGGCCTGGCCGTTTGTACCGCCGAGATCAACCCCCGCATGCGATCTTGTGCCGCCGCCTCTGCTTGCGCCAAATGAAGAATTTACCTTGATTGTAGCAAGCGGCGCCGAAAGCTGTCCGGAACCTGTCTGAACCTGAACCGTAGCAGTTCCTACATAGCTTACCTGATTTACAGGCTGTGAAATAACATTTTCAGCAAGCACCGTGCTTGAAATCACGGTTCCGTTTTCCTTTACATATTCAGTGGTAACTTCCTTGCTTCCCTTTACGCCCGCGCTCTTTACTGAGGTCTGACCCTTGTAGAGGCTGTCAGAATTTTCGTAGGTCGTCTCATAAGGAATCTCCTGAGTCTCTGTCACCTTTTCTGTAACCGCAACCGTCACAAACGGATGCATTTCATAGAGATTGAGTACTGTGCCTATTGAAAGATTTCCATCCGCGTGCTCCGGATTCATAGCCTGAAGCTCATATACGCTGATGCCGTTTGCAGCCGCTATATCCCAAAGAGTGTCTCCACCCTGTACGGTATAGGTCTTCTGCTCAGCGCTGCCGCTCAGTATATAAGAAGCTGCCGCTGCCGCGTCATCAAATAAAGAAATGCTCACATCAGGTTTACCTTCCTCATCAAGCCTTATGTCAGCGCTTCTGATCTCTACAGCTTCCTTGAAATCAGCAGAAATCACCTCCGCACCCTCTGTGACAAACTTTGCCTTCACTGCCTCGAGCGCGGCCTGCGCCGTCTCCTCAGAATCAAGCAAAGCAACATCCGCACCGTCTACGGAGAGTATAAAAAACTGTCCCTTTTCGACTGTCTCTGTCTCTGCCTCTGCCTGAGCCCCTGTCTGAAGCTCCGCCTCGGCAGCATCTGCCGCCGTTTCCGCAGCATCCGCATCAGAGGTAAAAGCAGGCACAGCTATAAGAGCCGCTACCACAAAAGCTGCTGCCACAGTACCGACTGAGCTTATCTTCTGCCTTTTTGTGAGATTCGGTTTTTTATGCTCCTTGAAATATTTCGCCACCTCGGAGGCAGCACCCGAAATATCAGAAAAATATCCCTTTATATGTCCCTTTAGATTATCAATAGTATGCTCAAACTTTTCTTTCATGCTACTATTCCTTTCCGCATAAGTCTATCATCATAACGCTTCTTTTGACTATTGCTGACTATTAAATATTACAGGATTATTACAATTATGTCAACCTTTCATACAAATCTTCACAAGGCACACACAAAAGTCAAGCCGTCAAAAGTGTTGATTTCAACGCATTTGGCGGCTTTTTCGCAATTTTCTGAATATTCCATTATAGGCCTTTTTCACGGTAATATTCCGTTTTTTGCGCCTATTCCTCTATTATTGTAACCTTCTTCATCACCTGTGCTTCGTAAGGCTTATCGTTATAATCTCTCCTTACTCCTACGATGGCATCGGCAGTCTCCATGCCCTCAGTAACCTTTCCGAAAGCAGCGTACTGGCCGTCAAGATGCGGAGCGTTCTCTACCATGATGAAGAATTGTGAGCCCGCGGAATCCGGCATCATCGCCCTTGCCATTGAGAGTACGCCTCTTGTGTGCTTGAGGTCATTTTTTATGCCGTTTGCGCTGAATTCGCCCTTGATGGTATATCCCGGTCCGCCCATGCCATTTCCATTTGGACAACCACCCTGGATCATGAAGCCCGGAATTACTCTGTGAAATATAAGTCCGTCATAGAAGCCTTCCTTTGCAAGCTTTACGAAATTTTCTACGGTGATAGGCGCGATTTCAGGATAGAGCTCGCCCTTCATAACATCGCCGTTTTCCATCTCAATTTTGAATGTAGTCATTTTCATTCTCCTTTATTTTCTTTTGATATCTCTGCCATTTCGGCTATCAGTACTATCTTTTCCTTATTTTGAAGGCATCATAGCCCATATTGTCCTTTTCTATAAAGCGCCACAGCTCATCCTTGAGATACTCCGGATATACCGCCTCAAGCTTTTCAAGCTCCGCATGCGACATAAAGCGTATTTCGCGCAGCACCTGCTCATCCGGCGCTCTTTCAGGATCCATTCCAATGTGGACATTTCCGCCTTTTATGCTTCCAAGGAAGAAATTTACAAACCTTTGACCATTGTTTTCAGGGACCTCCTCTACATGCCAGATAAGCTTGCCCACCTCGATATCAAGGCCGACCTCCTCCTTGACCTCGCGCACCGCTGCCTCTATAGCATTTTCTCCCTCTTCTATACCGCCTCCCGGCACCATCCAGACATCTCTTTCTTCGTGGTGCTGCCTCAGCATGAGGACTCTCTTTTCATCATCGAGTATCACAACCCGCACTCCGCCTGTCCACATATTCTGTTCCTTTCCCGAGCCTTTCACACAGAACGTCTCTTTAGAAATTTAGCACAAAAAGGCCCCGATCAGCCCCATCAAAATCGTAATCTTGATCGGACTCACTTTGAATTTTCCCGCAAGCACAAGCGTAATCGCAAATATGCATGCCGGCATCCATTGCACACTTCCAAAGATCCCGCCGAGGAAACTGCCCAGGCTTGCGAGGAGCCCCGCGCCGCCCGAAAAAAGGGCCGTTTCCGCGAGAGATTCACTGTCTATAAGCGCGGTCTCTGCGAGAAATACGGCCGCCGAGGCGATAAGCCCTACGGTAGCAGGCCGGATTCCGGAAAATACCGCTTCTATCCCGCTGCTTTCCCTAAATTTATTCAGGAAATGCACCGCGATAAGTACAAGCACAAAGGAGGGAAGACCCACTCCAAAGGTAGCCGCTGCCGCTCCCCAAAAGCCGGCATAATTGAAGCCCACATAGGTAGCCGCATTGACAGCTACAGGTCCCGGCGTCACCTGCGAAAGCGCCACAAGGTTTGAAAACTCATGGGCGCTCATCACACCAAAATCCTGCACGCTTTGAAAGATGAGCGGAAGCATGGCATAGCCGCCGCCGAAGCTGAAAAGACCAATCCTCGCAAACATATAAGCCAAATTGAAGTAGATCATTTTGCGCCTCCTTTGCTTGCCTGATAAAGCACGCCAAGGAGAGCGCCGCCTACGATGGTCCAAAGCGCCGTCACATCAAAAATGATGATGACCGCAAAGGAAGCAAGTGCGATAAGCCATTCGAATTTGCCCTTTAGCACCTGCTTTCCCAGCTTGTATGCCGAATATAATATGAGTGCGCAGGAAGCCGCCTTTATGCCCGTAAATGCACCATTGATATAGCGATTATCCCCCACTGCGCCTAAAAAAAGCACAGCGAGTATTATTATTATAAATGACGGCATAATCACTCCAAGTGTGGCGGCGAGAGCGCCCGCAAAGCCTTTTCTGCGCGCTCCTACATAGGTAGCCGCGTTTATAGCGATGACGCCCGGCATGGACTGTGCCACTGCCACGCAATCTACCATCTCCTCCTCGCTCATCCAGCCCTTGTCTGTGACCACTGTCCTTTGAATCAAGGGAAGCATGGCAAGTCCGCCTCCGAAGGTGAAAAGCCCCATCTTGAAAAATACCGAAAAGAGTTCAAAAAGCTTTTTTGTAGAATCCATCAAATCATGCCTTCCTCAAGCTTTATAGCCTTATAAAAAAATCCTGCCGTCTCTTTCGGCTTTCACTACTGCCTTTGCATTTTCTATCGCCTCATCGATAGAAAGCTCCGTCTTCTCAGCGTCACGACGCATTTTGTACTCTACTACGCCATTTGCCGCGCCGCGACCTACCGTGATACGGAGAGGAATTCCGAGGAGATCCGCATCCTTGAATTTTACTCCCGGTCTCTCATCACGATCGTCCAAAATAACCTCGACGCCGTCTGCTAAAAGTGATTCGTATATCTTCTCCGCAGCTGCCTTTTGTACCTCATCATCAGGCTTTACAAGAGTAACGATTACATGATAAGGCGCCACTGACATAGGCCAGATTATGCCGTTTTCGTCGTGATGCTGCTCTACTACCGCAGATAGCGTCCTTGTCACGCCTATGCCGTAGCAGCCCATGACAATAAGCTTATCCTGCTGATTTTCATCCTTATAGTAAGCACCCATGGATTTTGAGTACTTTGTGCCGAGCTTGAATACCTGGCCTACCTCAATACCTCTTGTGTGCTTTACAGGCGCGCCGCATACAGGGCAAGGGTCGCCTGCCTTGAGAACCTTGATATCGCATATTATGTCAGCCTTGTAATCTCTGCCATAATTTACATTTTTTAAGTGGTAATTTTCCTTGCATGCTCCAGCGCAGAGATTGCGAAGTCCCGGAATTTCGCTGTCAACTACGATCTTGCAATCGTGAAGACCCACAGGACCTGTGAAACCGCCCACGCAGCCTGTAGCCGCACTCATCTCAGCTTCATCCGCAAAGGCTATAGCATGCTCAGGAATGTCGAGAGCATTTACAAGCTTTATCATATTGAGATCTCTATCACCTCTTACAAATGCCGCTACATAGCCATTCTCCTTGCCTTCTTCATCATATGTGACAAACAGGAGGGCTTTCAAGGTCTGCTCCTTTGCAAGTCCAAGATATGAAGCTACATCTTCTATTGTCTTTGTGCCCGGTGTATATACTTCTTCCAGAGCGAGCATTTCCTCTGCTGATGCTTCCGCGTCCCTGCACTCTGCTCTCTCTGTAGTAGCCGCCATATGACATTTTTCGCAATATGCGATTTCAGATTCTCCCACTTCTGAGAGTGCTGTAAATTCGTGTGAATTGCTGCCGCCTATAGCTCCTGTGTCCGCTTCTACCGGTCTGCAGTCAAGTCCGCAGCGCTTGAATACCTTTGTATAAGCATCATACATAGCCTGATAGCTCTTATCCAGGCCTTCCTCGTCCTTATCAAATGAATACAGATCCTTCATTATAAATTCTCTGGAACGCATAAGACCAAATCTCGGTCTGGACTCATCTCTATACTTCATCTGAATTTGATAAAGCAATTTTGGCAGCTGTCTGTAGGAGCTTACATCGTTTCTGATGATATCCGTAAATACCTCCTCATGTGTAGGTCCCAGGCAAAAGTCTCTGCCATTTCTGTCCTTTATTCTCCAAAGCTCAGGTCCGTAGGCATACCATCTGCCGGATTCCTGCCAAAGCTCAGCAGGCTGCACGGCAGACATATGAATCTCCTCGCCGCCCTTGGCGTCCATCTCCTGTCTTACGATCTCCTCAATCTTTCTGACAGACTTCCAGCCCATCGGCATAAATCCATATATGCCGGATGCCAGCTTTCTGATCATGCCTGTTCTCAAAAGTAAAATGTGACTCGGAATCTCTGCTTCGTTTGGCACCTCTCTCAAAGTCTTCAAGTGCATATTTGATGCTCTCATTTTTGTAATTGTCTCCTTTTATTTGTAACTTTTATTTATTTGCCGCGGCTCTTGCCCAGGGCAAAATCCGCGCTTTCTTTCATATTTTTTAAATTCTGCTGTAGATCATGCATACCGCCTCACAGGCTATGCCTTCTTCGCGGCCTGTAAATCCCAGCTTTTCGGTCGTCGTACCCTTTATATTTATACGATTTTCCTCTATCCCAAGGCTCTTTGCCAGGTTTTGCGTCATCTGCTGTATATAAGGCGCGATCTTTGGCTTTTGCGCTATCAATGTGACATCGATATTTCCTACTATATAGCCTGCTTTCTCCAAAAGAGTACGCACATGCTCAAGAAGGAGCAAGCTTGATATTCCTTTGTAGCGCTCATCCGTATCCGGAAAATGCCTGCCTATGTCTCCGAGCGCAGCCGCGCCGAGCAGCGCGTCCATCACCGCATGCGTAAGCACATCCGCGTCCGAATGCCCGAGTAAGCCTTTCGTGTGCGGAATATCCACTCCTCCGAGGATGAGTGCCCTCCCTTCGGCAAAGGCATGCACATCAAAGCCGCTGCCTATTCTCATGCTGCCTGCGCTGTTTTTCAAAAAAGCCTGACTGCCGGCACTGCCTCCGCATGATGCCGGCAAATCCTCAGGTGTTGTTATTTTTATATTTTTATAGTCTCCCTCCACAATGGCCACCGTCCTTCCCATGCGCTCCACAAGTCCGGCATCGTCCGTGCCATAAAAGCCGTCAGAATAAGCTCTTTCATATGCGCTTAAAATTATGGATTTTTCAAAGGCTTGCGGAGTCTGCACGGCATACATGTCCTTGCGCTCAAGGGTCATGTTTCGATAGCGGATTGTATCCTTTACAGGGACAGCCGCAGTACATGCGCCTACCTGCAAGGCCTTTTCTATACAATCTTCTATCAGGCGTGATGTCACATAGGGACGAGCGGCATCATGTATAAGCACTATGTCAAATTCCTCTGCCGCACAGAGAGCCGAAAGGCCGCAGGATATCGAGTCCTGCCTCTCCTTTCCTCCCGGTACTATGTATTTTATCTTCGACATGCCTTTTAAAATCGCATGGCATCTCTCCACATCGGAAGCGCCCGTGACCACGCATATTGCGTCTACAAAGTCATCCGCGGCAAAGACCTCCGCAGTTTCCGCAAGCATAGGCCTGCCATTTATCTCTAAAAACTGCTTTGGAACGTCTGCGCCCATGCGCTTTCCCATGCCTGCCGCGGCTATGATTACAGCAATTTTCTTTCCCTTATACATGTCTTTTTCCTTTTAACTGCCACAAGTATAGCTTTTGCCTGTTATCTGCGTCCCTTCGGCTTCGCGAAGATCATCCTGCCCGCCGAAGTCTGCAATACGCTCGTTACCGTCGTCGTGATGGTCTGCCCGATATACCTTCTGCCATCCTCTACTACGATCATGGTACCGTCATCGAGGTAGGCAACTGCCTGATTCTGCTCCTTGCCTTCCTTTACAAGGAAGAGGCTCATGTCCTCACCCGGAAGTACCACAGGCTTGAGAGTATTTGCAAGCTCATTTATATTGAGCACAGGCACGCCCTTTATGACGGCTACCTTGTTGAGATTGAAGTCGTTTGTGACTACCTTGCCGTTCATTATCTGAGCGAGCTTGAGAAGCTTGACATCCACTTCGGGGATCTCATCCAGCGCCTTCTCCGCAGTTGTATTGTAGATCTCTATGCCATATTCCGTCTGAATCTTATTGAGAATATCCAGGCCTCTGCGTCCGCGATTTCGCTTGAGCGAATCCGAGGAGTCCGCGATATGCTGGAGCTCAAGCAATACAAATTCCGGTATCACGATGTTGCCTTCTATAAAGCCCGTCCGCATTATGTCGGCGATTCTGCCGTCTATGATTACGCTTGTATCCAGAATCTTCGGGCAGGCGTCCCCCAGCTTGCTCTTCCCCTTGCCGCCGGACTGCTTTTTCGGCGCGTAGAACATAGGAAGTACCTCTTTGCCCTTTTTGCTCGCTATGACCACACCCAAAAATGCGCATATCACATATGTGAAGATTGTAAGCACCGTATCCAGATAGAAGAACTGGAAGGAGTCATATATCCTGCTTATGAGGAATGCGATCAAGAGTCCGACTATCAATCCGAAGGTACCGCTCATTATATCATCCGCGGGTACTGATTGCAGATCAGATTCGATATCGTTTGCGACCTTTTTGCCCTGCTTGCCCAGCATAGGAGCCAGCTTGAAAAATAAAATTCCGAAAATAATTGCACAGCCGACCGCAAAGCCAACCCTTTCAGTCTCTGACAATCCCAACCCCTCCGGAAAGCTTCCTGTGAGCGGAAGTAAATACTCACACAAAGTCCAAAAACCTACTCCAAGCGCCACACCAAGCAAAGTAAATAAGGCTTTTACAAGTTTTTTTATCATTCATTTCACCTCCCTTCGATTTATATTTTTTGTATTTTTTGAGGCCACCACCTGGGAAGCCCTGCCGAAATTTGAAAGCCCCACAAAGGCGCGCGTCTCCAGGATTCGGCAAACTTCCAAAATCTAGCGGATGCTACCAAAAATTAGACAGTAGCATCTATCAGATTCTCAGCCTCGCCGGAGTCAATGCTTTTCACCAGGACAATCTCGCTTTGAAGGATCTGTCTCGCATTTGTCAGGAGCTTCTTTTCACCCGTAGAGAGCTTCTTTGCCCTATCCACGCGCAGCAGATTTCTTACAACCTCTGCCACCTGCAAAATGTCGCCGGATTTGAGCTTTTCCATGTTTTCACGATAGCGCCTGTTCCAATTCCCCGGCATCTGTGAGCTTTCCCCGCTCAGAACCTCAAGCACGGCGGGCATATCCCCTTCGGAGATGATACTCCGCACGCCCACTGTCTCACAGGAATCCACCGGCACCATGATCTTCATGTCGCTTCCGGATATCGACACCGCATAATACTGCCTCGTCTCTCCCATTATCTCCTTATCCTCGATCTTTTCGATTATCCCTGCCCCATGCATAGGATAAACTATTTTGTCACCAATGGCAAACATTATTTCCTCCATTCTAAGGTAAATTGAGATGTCGGACGAATCTCCGCAGAGCGCAGAAATCCCCTCATTCTACATTGCACCCAAATAAAGTATAATATATTTTTTGCCACTCTGTCAACCATAATATCTGTAAATTTTTAAGTTTATCACAATGCATTTCTCATGTCAACACATATTTATCACATTAAAAGAAAGCATTTAAAAAAATCGGTTTAAATTCTGCTTTCCAGCATATATCCGCCAGCTGCCTTCCTCGAATTACAATCAAAAAACTCCTCTAAACAGCGGCCAGCTGCCTTTCTCGAATTCAAACTTGAATTCAAACTCCACTTATACTATAATGAAAGTTGCGCAGCCATGCGCAAAACGAAAAATTTCAAGAAGGGAGCTTTCCTAAACTTTATGAAAAAGTTTATTTCAGATAGCGGCGGAAATGGCGTAAGAAGCGGAAACGGCGCAAGTGGCGGAAACGGCGCAGGTCACCTGAGCTCAGCCACCTCGCGCGTAGTGATTGCGGCGCTACTTTTAGCCATGGAGGTCATACTCACAAGATTTTGCTCCATCTCCACACCGATAGTGCGTATAGGCTTTGGCTTTCTGCCTATTGCAATGCTTGCCATACTTTTGGGACCATGGTGGGCAGCCGCCACATATGCGCTCGGCGATTTTATAGGCGCGATCCTAATCCCTACCGGTCAATATTTCCCCGGATTTACACTGACTGCCTTTCTCTCAGGCCTGCTCTTTGGCCTTATTTTGCACAAAAAAACAGTCACCTACAGGCGCGCGCTTCTTGCAAGCTGTCTCGTAGTCCTGCTGTGTGACCTTCTTCTGAATACATATTGGCTGACGATTCTTATGGGCGATGCCTTCTGGGTATTGCTACCCACTCGAATTATAAAGGCAGCGCTTATGATTCCTGTAGAGACACTCCTCATACCGCTTACCTGGAATCGGGTGCTTTCAAAAATCAAATTATAACTTCAGGCGGCGCATTGCGCCGCCCTTTTTATTCTAAAATTTCATACATACCCGCGGCATCTTCCTTGCGGCAGGATTCCGTAAGCTTGAGCACACGCGCATTTATCTCACTTGAGCCAAATTGAATGTGCAATACATCGCCCACCTTTACCTCAGTTCCGGGCTTTGCCACCTTGCCATTTATAGTGATTCTGTCCTGCTCGCAGGCCTCTTTTGCTACAGTTCTGCGTTTTATAAGCCGCGAATTTTTAAGAAATTTGTCTATTCTCATCTTTTCCCAAACCTTTCGTATTCTTATACTTTTACAAATTATTTATTGCAAGGAAGATTTGGGGGTGGTAGCTGGCTGC
>CAVHIG010000001.1:21453-75438 GCA_963636105.1 Anaerovoracaceae bacterium | reverse complement strand
AACCCTCGACCTTGCGGTTAACAGCCGCCTGCTCCACCATTGAGCTACCTCGGAATGTACTTTTTGCCGCGGCTCTTTTGTATCTCGCCGACAACAAATAGAATTATAGTTGAATTTTGGGGTGTTGTCAAGGGATTTTTTTGTAAATGTTAAAATTTTATGTATCGAAGGTTACAGTTTAGGCGCCAGGATCGGTACGGTTGAAGAAGAATCGAGCAAGAAGGGAAAGAAGGGAAAGAAGGCCTTCTGTAGTTACAGAATATGTAAAGCATCACGAAATGGTATCATGATTTCGTCGATTTCCAAATTCAGTGATACTTTTCGATCTTTGTGGATACAAATTAGGACTCGACTCTCATCCGCCGTCGATGCCTGCGGTAGGTAGATAAAAAGCGGATTTTCCGTAATATAATCTACCGGCGGGCCGGGTTTTGCCTCCCGGTGGCCGCGGTAGGTAGATAAAAAAGAGCAGTTAGTAATCTGCGATGAGTTTTCTCGCTTCCAAAACATGTAAAGTAGCACGGAATTCGAATTTTTAAGTTTCCATGCGACCTTTCCTCTCTAAGCACATATCGAATCTGAACAGTAGGAACATTTCAACGTATTTTATTTGAATATTAAAACTTACAATTGATATAAATGCACATAAATGTTATACTTATTTTGTATGTCAGATTGCGGAATGGGGGATGCTGACGCCCTACCTGTGGCATCGGTACATTCGTTGAGTTAAAAATGTAAAAAGCCTTGAAGCTTTTGAAAAAGAGCTCAAAAGCTTGTAGTTCTGAGATAAATAGCCTTGAATTCCGAGACAAAAAGTGAAAAATTGGAAGTTTGAAACAAAAGTGAAAAATTGGAAGCTTGAAATAAAAGCGAAAAAATGGAAGTTTGAGACGAAATTGAGCAAACTGGAAATTTAAGGCAAAAGTAAAAAGAATGGAGTTTTAAGGAAAAAAGCAAAAAACTGGGATTTTGAGGCAAGAAAATTCGAATTTTTAATAAGAAATGTTTGATTATATGAGGAGGTATGGAGTTGGAATGAAGCGGGGATTTTTGAGAAAGCTTACGAAAAAGGGAGTTTTGAGGCGTTTTACGGTGACTTTGCTTGCGCTGGTTACGCTGCTCGGACTGCCAACATCGTCATTCGCAGCAGTTTCGGCCAGCGCCCAGGCAGCAGCACAGGCCAGCATCCAGGCAAGCACTTCAAGCACCAGGCTGAGCAAGGCGCTTGATGACACGGCGGCGTATCTGTGCAAGACTGTGAAAACGCCGCAGGTAGGCTCTATCGGTGGTGAATGGGCAGTGCTCGGTCTGGCAAGGAGCGGATACAGCGTGCCGGCCAGCTATTACAAGGATTATTACGAAAAGGTTGAAAAATACGTATCCGAGCGCAAAGGCGTGCTCCATGAAAAGAAGTACACAGAGTACTCGCGCCTGATCGTCGCCGTTTCCGCAATAGGAGCGGACGCGCGTAATGTAGCAGGCTATGACCTCACAAAAGCTCTCGGAGACTACGACAAAACTATATGGCAGGGTCTCAACGGCCCGATTTGGGCGCTCATAGCTCTGGATTCGAGAAATTATCCTATGCCGGAAAACAAAGAGGCGAAGACGCAGGCAACGCGCCAAATGTACGTGGATCGCATACTTGCCTGCCAGCTTTCGGACGGCGGCTGGAGTCTTACGGGCGGCACGGCGGCTCAGTCTGCGGGAGATTCCAGCTCGGACCCCGACATTACCGGCATGGCGCTTCAGGCTCTCGCAAAATACACCGACCAGCCGAAGGTAGCGAAGGCAGTCGACGCGGCTCTCGCATGCATGTCGAAAAAGCAGGATGCAAGCGGCGGATTTTCAAGCTGGAGCACGTCGAATTCAGAAAGTTGCGCGCAGATGATAGTCGCGCTTTGCGAGCTGGGAGTGTCCCTTGACGACGCACGTTTTACAAAAAATGGAAACACACTCTTGGACAATCTCCTGTCCTTCTACCTGCCGTCAAAGGGCTTTGAGCATATCAAGTCGTCCGGTAGCAATCAAATGGCCACGGAACAGGCGTTTTACGCGCTTGTAGCCGCAAGTCGTCTTGAAAATGGCAAAAACAGCCTCTATCGCATGAGCGACGCAATTTCCGCGATAGGCTCGGGCGCAGCTTCAGGGAATGGCGGAAATGGCGGAAACGGCGGAGCAAGCGGCGGAAACGGCGCGGGTTCTGCTTCCGGCGACGGCACGTCCTCAGGAGTTTCAGGCGACGGGGCGGCCTTGGGTCTTGCGGGCAAGAATGCGGATGTAAAAGCCATGCCAGTCACGAAGGCGGGCGCTACGTTTGGCGACATAAGCGCGCACGAAAATCGACTGGCGATAGAGGCATTGGCATCGCGCGGCATCATAGACGGCATGGGCGACGGGAAATTTGCGCCGGATGCGAGCATGACAAGAGCGCAGTTTGCGGCTATCACAGTGCGCGGGCTCGGACTTACGGCAAGCGGACAGAGCGAATTTACGGATGTTGCGGCCGGGAAGTGGTACGCTCCTTACATTGCGACGGCGGCAAAATATGGAATTATAAACGGCGTGGGCGGCGGAAAGTTTGCGCCGGAGTCGACTATCACGCGCCAGGAGGCAGCTGTGATGGTGGCGCGCGCTGCAAAGCTTTGCGGCATGGATACGGCTATGGAAGCTGCTGAGGTGCGTGACGTGCTGGCACAATTTTCCGATTATGTAAAGTCGGCCGATTGGGCGCGCGCGGGACTTGCGTTTTGCTATGATTCGGGGATTTTGGATGATGCGGATTTGAATATAAACGCGGGCGTTGCCATAAAGCGCTGCGAGATAGCTCAGATGTTGTATAACATGTTGGGCAGCGCGGAGTTGTTGTAAGGGCCGGCCGGAGGTGGGTGCAGTCAGCATAGCGAGGTGGCGAGCCGGCTGCGTGCGTAGGATAAAATTTGGAGACAGTAAAATGTGGTTTAGGAAAAATAAGGTAAAAATAATAGCGGCTGTCGCGATAGCAGCGGTGCTTGCGGTCGCTTTTTGGTACGGCGGCGCGGCACCGGGCCTGCAGGGCTTTGATATTTCTGCCGAGGAAGACGCCGGAGATGCGGAAACGGCGAAGGACTCCGAAAACGAGGCAGTTTCCGCAAAAGAGGGCGAGGACGCAGGCGACGAAAAGGATAATGAAAAAACCGAAACCGAGGAAGGCCTTGAAAGCCGTCCGGGCGGCAGCGAGGGCGAAATGAGCGCTCAGGAGAAAGTAGAAGCGGCAAAGGAGCTTGCGGGCGGATCCTCGGCCGGAGTCGCAAGCGGCAGCAAATCATATTCGGAATCCCAGGGAATGGAAATAGACCCAGCTACAGGCAAGGACAAATACATGACAGATCCGGTGCCTGAGGGAAAGCCGTTGCCGGTGGAGCCGCAGGATGTGACGATTACAGATAAGGCATATACTTGCACGATTTCCATTTCTTGTGACACCATACTCGATCATATGGATTGGCTCGACCCGGAGAAGACGGAGCTTGTGCCGGGAGATGGCGTGATTTTGCCGGCGACAAAGGTTACTTTTTATGAGGGCGAGAGCGTCTTCAACGTGCTGCAGAGGACGTGCAAGCAAAATAAGATTCATTTGGAGTTTGAAAATACGCCGATGTACAATTCCGCGTATATTGAGGGTATAAATAACATTTATGAGTTTGATTGCGGTGAGCTTTCGGGCTGGATGTATAAGGTCAATGACTGGTTCCCGAATTACGGCTGCAGCAGGTACGCGCTCAAGGATGGCGATGTGATTTGCTGGCTATATACCTGTGATTTGGGTGTGGACGTGGGCGGCTTTTATTCGACCGGAAAGTAGCAGAGCCCCGACCCGGAGCCAAAAGCCTGAAAAAACCCAGACCCCAAAAATCCGGGCCTGATTCGTAGAAAAAATAAGGAAAAATTTCCAATGCAAAACAGAGACACCTTTTCGAGCTACCATCCGCTTATAAACTTCCTTTATTTCGGCCTGGTGCTCACATTTACAATGTTTTTTATGCATCCGGCAAGCCTTGTGATTTCGCTTGCCGGTTCGCTTTGCTATGCCATATACTTAAACGGCCGGCGGGCGGTGCGATTCAGCCTTTTGTACATGCTGCCGATGATGCTTTTGGCGGCGTTTGTAAATCCGGCATTTAATCACGAGGGCGCGACCTTGCTCACGTATCTGCCGTCAGGGAATCCGCTTACGCTTGAGAGCATAGTATACGGCATAGCGGCGGCGATGATGCTGGCGGCTGTCATAAATTGGTTCAGCTGCTATACGGCCGTAATGACCTCGGACAAATTCGTCTACATTTTCGGCCGTATAATACCGGCGCTTTCGCTTGTATTGAGCATGACGCTTCGCTTTGTGCCGAAATTCAAGGCGCAGCTCCATGTGGTGAGCGAGGCACAGCGCTGCGTGGGGAGAAACGTCTCGGACGGAAGCCTCATAAGACGGCTGAAAAACGCCGTTACCATAATCTCGATAATGATCACGTGGGCCATGGAAAACGCGATAGAAACGGCGGACAGCATGAAGAGTCGCGGCTACGGGCTTCCCGGCAGGACCGCGTTTTCGATATACAGCTTTGACGACCGCGACAAAAAGGCGCTTTTGTGGCTGGTCTTTTGCGGAATTTTTGTGGGCGCGGGCGGCCTTGCGGGAGGGCTTTACTGGCGATATTACCCGACGATAAAGGGAGTGGACGCATCTCCGCTTACGGTGAGCTTTCAGCTTGCCTATCTGGCGCTTTGCCTGACGCCTGTAATTTTGAACGTTTTGGAGGACCGGAAATGGCGGTATTTGAAATCAGAAATTTGAGCTTCTTCTATCCTGAGCAGGATGAAAAGGCTATCGATAGATTTTCCTTGACAGTGGAGGCGGGCGAATTTGTCGTGCTTTGCGGTCCTTCGGGCTGTGGAAAATCCACACTTTTGCGCCAGCTTAAGCCAATTCTGGCACCGCATGGCAGACGTGAGGGCGAGCTTTTATTTGAAGGAAGGCCGCTTTATGAGCTTGACCAGCGGGCGCAGAGCCAGCGCATAGGCTTTGTGCAGCAATCGCCGGAGAATCAGATAGTGACCGATAAGGTGTGGCACGAGCTGGCCTTTGGGCTTGAAAGTCTGGGCTTTGATACGCCTACGATTCGTCGCAGGGTGGCGGAAATGGCGTCGTTTTTCGGCATTCAGACGTGGTTTTACAAGAATGTCACGGATCTCTCGGGCGGGCAGAAGCAGCTACTCAATCTGGCTTCGGTGATGGCGATGCAGCCCTCGGTGCTGATTTTGGATGAGCCGACGAGCCAGCTTGACCCGATAGCGGCCTCGGATTTTCTGGCGACGCTGGGCAAGATAAATAGGGAGCTCGGTACGACGATTATACTTACGGAGCACAGACTTGAGGAGGCCTTTTCGCTGGCAAGTCGCGCTGTTGTAATGGACAAGGGCGCGCTTTTGTGCGAGGGCAGTCCCTATGAGGTCGGCCAGAGATTGAAAAATGCGGATCACAGCATGTTTTTGGCGATGCCTACGGCGATGCGAGTGTGGGCTGCGGTGAAGGATGACGCGGCTTGTCCAATTACTGTAAGGGAAGGAAGAGACTGGCTCGCGGCTTACGCAAGGACGCATGAGCTCAGGGCGCTGCCTGGGAGTGTGCCGGACGAATGCCGGGGTTGGAAGCCTGCCGGAGACCAAGAGCTGTGCGGGGGTCAGGAATCGGACGCAAGCCGAAATCAGAAGCTGGGCGGTAGCTGTGAAAAGGAGCAGGACGGAGACCGGAAAGCTCTATCTGCGGCGCCTTCCCAAAGCTGCGAAATTGCCGCAAAGGCGGAGGGCCT
Source organism: Anaerovoracaceae bacterium (assembly GCA_963636105.1). Taxonomy (GTDB): domain Bacteria; phylum Bacillota; class Clostridia; order Peptostreptococcales; family Anaerovoracaceae; genus CAVHIG01. Next base: position 69,589 of record CAVHIG010000001.1, on the reverse strand, counting down.
CTGGTTCAAATACGACAAGGACATGCCGGACGTGGTGAAGGGCCTTTCCCTCGAAGTAAGAAAAGGCGAATTCCTCGCGATACTCGGCGGAAACGGCACCGGCAAAACCACAAGCCTCAAGCTTCTGGCGGGACTTTTGAAGCCTTACCGCGGCGAGGTCGCTCTAAACGGCACAATGGGCATGCTGCCGCAAAATCCACAGGCGCTTTTCGTAAAAAAGACCGTCCGCGAGGATCTGTACGAAATCCTAAAGGGCAAAAAGCTCCCGCGAGAGCTGATGGATGAAAAGGTGGCTCGCGCTGCTTCACTTTGCAGACTTGAGGGACTTATGGAGCGCCACCCTTATGATCTTTCGGGCGGCGAGCAGCAAAGGGCGGCGCTTGCGAAGGTTTTGCTTTTGCAGCCGGACATTTTGCTGATGGACGAGCCGACAAAGGGACTCGACGCGGAATTCAAGAAGGCCTTTGCCGAGATTGTAGGCGAGCTTTTGAGCCAGGGCGTGACTGTAATAATGGTGAGTCACGACATAGAATTTTGCGCGGAATATGCACACAGATGCGCAATGTTTTTCGATGGAAGCATTGTCACGGAGGGCGAGCCGCGCGCGTTTTTCAGCGGAAATAGCTTCTACACAACCTCCGCGAATCGCATGGCGAGGGCCTTTCTCCCTACTGCGGTAACGGCGCGGGATGTGATATATGCCTGCGGAGCCGAGATAGCGCAGACCTGCGGCGCCGGGGCTGATAAAGCAGACCAGACTGAAGCCGCTGCCGTTAATGTAACAGAATGCGGATTGGGAAAGTTAAATTCAATTGATAAATACGGCTTAAAAAATTACGATAAAAATGATAGAACTGCTGGAAGCTCCTCTGAATCGAGCTCCGACCAGCCTTCCGATAATTTAAAAGAGGAAAAGAGCAAATATGTGTCAAACAAGGCTGCGCCGACGAAACTCCCTCTTTGGAGAAAAGCGCTGGCCTGCGTGTCCGGCGCCGTTTCCGCAGTGATATTCCTGTATGCGATAAGCGTCACCGACCTCACAAGCCTTGTCTCTTCCTCGGGACTTTCGGAATTGACGGGCTCGCAGCTGCGACTGTACGCAATCTTCATCGTGGCACTTTTCGTATTTGCGGCCTCGGTGACCAGACGTTCGGACCGGCCTGACTACCTTTTGCAGCAACCGAGGGAAAAGCGCAAGCTTGCGAAGAGGACTCTTGTGGCAACGGCGCTTATTCTGCTCCTCATTCCGTTTACGCTCTTTGTGGGGGTCTACTATTTGGGGGACAGGAAGTACTATTTTATATCGCTTTTGATTTTGCTGGAGACGATGGCGCCGTTTTTCTTGATTTTTGAGGGGCGCAAACCGCAGGCGAGGGAGCTTGTGGTGATTGCTGTGCTCTGCGCGATAGGCGTTGCGGGGCGCGCGGCCTTCTTTATGCTTCCGAATTTTAAGCCGGTCATGGCCATTACCATAATCGCGGGCGTGGCCTTTGGCGGCGAGACGGGATTTTTGGTAGGCGCGGTCACGATGCTGACTTCGAATGTGCTTTTTTCGCAGGGGCCGTGGACGCCGTGGCAGATGTTTGCGATGGGTATAATCGGATTTTTGGCGGGCGTGCTTTTCAGAAAGGGCATTTTGCGGCGCGGACGGACATCGCTTTGCGTTTTTGGGGCGCTGTGCGCGATTGTGATATATGGCGGAATCATGAATCCGGCTTCGGCGCTTTTGTGGGCTCACGAGCTGAATAAGGAAATTTTGATAACCTATTATTTGACAGGTTTTCCAGTAGATTGCATACATGCGGCGGCCACCTGGATTTTCCTGTGGTTTGGCGCGGAGCCAATGCTCGAAAAGCTCGACCGCATCAAGGTGAAGTACGGGCTGGTGGAATAAAGAGGGGGCAAAATTCGGCTTATTGCTATTGACAAAGCAGCAAAATGACGGTAAAATCGTACTTGTAAAACTTCATATACATCTCATGTTCTGCGGACAATGCAGCTAAGAGGGAAGACGGGTAGAAGCCCGCACGGTTCCGCCACTGTGAGCGTGGAGCGAAGATTATAGGCTGCAAGATGCGGCTGGCCACTGGAAGCTATGGCTTTTGGGAAGGTTGATCGGATGCTGTGAAGCGCGAGTCAGGAGACCTGCATGAGAGTACAGACGATATTTACCGACGAAGCGATGGGAAACAATATCGAGGCTGTGTGTAACGTAATTGCATGAGCCGCGCAGAAGTAGCAAATACGGGCTATGACATTTTTTAACGGATTAAATGTCATAGCCCTTTTTATTCAAGAATTTGCTCATAAATTTGCCTTTTCATCCACGGGAGTCTGCTCGGCGTTTTCTGCATTATACGAGCATACTCCCGTTCCTTTTTTGTATTTGCCGTAAGTGAGAAATCCGGATAAAAGAAAGCAGAGAGTAAGAATTATGACATACAAAGATGATAAGTCGCTTGAGGAGTGGCGTGAGGCGAATAAGTCGAAGCTCCCATGGAAGCCGAGTACGAAAAGCGAAGCTGTGCCTGCGGCAGCGGATGCACCGGAAGAGATTGCGACAGAGAATGAAGTCACATCTGTGACAGCGCCGCCGAATGCCGGAGGCGGATACAAAGCGCTCCAAAAGAAAAATAAGAAAATGACAGATGAGGAGCTACTGGACTGCGTAAGAAGGGTGGCAGAGGAGCTTGGCAGACCGCCAAAGCGCCTTGAGGTGCCGGAAAATCTTCAACTGAAATCGCGCTTTGGCCCGTGGCCCAGAATACTTGAAATGGCAGGCGTCAAGGAGCCGACTCAGGCAAGACTTGAAAAGCTCGACCGCAGAAAGGAAAAGCGCAAAAGGCAGAGAGAGCGACGCCACGAGTGTAAGGCGCAGCAGCGAGCCATAAGAGAGGCGGCTGAGGACAAAAATGAGCTGTGAGAGGCCTGCGGCCTGCAGCCGGTGAAAGGAAGAAATATGAATATAAAAAGATTCAGAGATCAGGAAAATGTGGTCTACGCGGAGCTCGCCGCAAAGAAATAGCGAAGAAGAATTTTAGAAATTTTTTAAAAATTTCAAATCTATGGGCACAGAATGTTAAAAATTTATTGAAAAACGCTCTCCTTAGTGGTACAATGGACTTACTTGCGTGATAACAAACCAAGAATACATTTGGGAGGTCTTATAAATGAAAGGCTATACAAGCGATACTATCAGAAACGTTGCACTTCTTGGACATGGCGGTTGCGGAAAGACCACATTTCTGGAAGCAGCATTGCTTGCTACGGGCGTGCTTAGCAGACTTGGAAAAGTAGAAGACGGAAATACTGTATCTGACTACGACAAGATGGAGATCGAAAAAGGCTACTCCATCAGCACTTCGATTGTACCGGTAGAGTACAACAAGACAAAGATTAATTTTCTCGATACACCGGGCTTTTTCGATTTCGTAGGCGAAGTAATTTCTGCTATGAGGGCTTGCGAGGCAGCGATGATTTTGGTAGATGCTTCGGCCGGCATACAGGTAGGTACAGAAAAGGCATGGGCTCTTTGCAAAAAGTACAATATGCCGAGATTCTTCCTTATCAACAAGACTGACAAAGAGAATGTAAATGTAGAAAAGACCATAGAGGATCTTAAGAATAAATTCGGTACAAGCGTAGTGACTCTTGATGACAAGGACGCTCTCTCAGAGGCAATTGCCGAGACAGATGAGGAGCTCATGGAGAAGTACTTCGGCGGTGAGGAGTTCACAGAAGAGGAATTCAGCAAGGGTCTTCTCACAGGTATCGCAAACGGCGATATCGCACCGGTGCTCGCGGCTTCTTCCTTCAAGGGCGAGGGCATAAAAGAAGTGCTCGATGCGCTCATCAAGTACGTACCAAAGGCAGACAAGGAAAAGAAATATGAGACTGCTGACGGCGAGGAGATCGCAAGCGACGCGGCAGGAAAGCCAATCGGCTTCATCTTCAAGACTATAGCAGACCCGTTCCTCGGCAAGATCAACCTCGTAAAGGTTATCTCCGGAAAGTTTAAGCCGGGTATGGAAGTATACAATCCGAGAGCGGAAAAGGCAGAAAAGCTCGGCTCCATGTTCTTCATGAGAGGAAAGACGCAGGGTGATTGCCCTGAGGCAACGGCGGGAGACATCTTCGCGGCCGCAAAGCTTCAGTACGCGCAGACAGGTGATACGCTCTGCGAAAAGGCAAACCAGGTAACTCTTCCGAGAGTGGACTTCCCGCAGCCGGCACTCTACATCGCTGTAGAGCCTAAGGGCAAGGGCGAGGATGAAAAGATGGGCAGCGGCCTTCTCAAGCTGATGGAAGAGGATCCTTCCTTCAAGCTCGAGAGAAATACAGAGACTCACCAGACACTGCTTGCAGGTCAGGGAGATATACAGCTGGGAATCATCACTGCAAAGCTCAAGGACAAGTTTGGCGTAGCTGTACAGCAGGTGCCTCAGAAGATAGCTTACAGAGAGACTATCAAGGGCAGCTCCGATGTACAGGGTAAGCACAAGAAGCAGTCCGGCGGCGCGGGTCAGTATGGTGATGTACATATCAGATTCTCACCTTCCGATAAGGAATTCGAATTCTCCGAAGAGCTCTTCGGCGGTTCCATTCCGAAGAACTACGTACCTGCTGTAGAAAAGGGCTTGCTCGAATGCATGCAGAAGGGCCCTCTCGCAGGCTGCAAGGTACAGAATGTAAAGGCAGTGCTCTATGATGGTTCTTACCATGATGTAGACTCAAACGAAGTATCCTTCAAGATCGCGGCATCACTCGCATTCAAGAAGGGTATCGTAGAGGCGAAGCCTTGCCTGCTCGAGCCGGTTATGAAGCTTGAAATCACTATACCTGACGATTATGTAGGCGATGTAATGGGCGACCTCAATGGTTCAAGAAGAGGCAGAGTGCTCGGTATGGAGCCTTTGATGGGCGGCGGACAGAAGCTTACGGCTGAAGCTCCACAGGCAGAGCTGTTTGACTATGCTATCGTGCTCCGCTCCATGACTCAGGCAAGAGGAAGCTTTGAGATGAGCTTTGACAGATACGAGGAGGTTCCTTCACATCTGGCAAGCAAGATCATCGAAAATTACAAGGCTGAGAACGAAGAATAGGATTTTGATTGCGGCCTTTCGGGGTAAAGACTGTGCAAAATAAGATTTTTACGACCCGCCGGGGAATTTCTCGGCGGGTTTTTGAGGCTTTTATAGGATGCAGCTGGGAGATGATGGGATGATGAGAGGATATGAGACTGCGGCGGAAATGGCGCAGAGATTGAATATAAGTATAAGGACGGTGCAGCTTTGGGCGAAAAACGGCAAGCTGCCGGGGGCCAAGAAGGTAGGCCGTGACTGGCTGATACCACTTGAGTGTCAGAAATCCGAAAATCCGCTGCGGGGACAGCCTGCGGAGGAGATGATGCCGCTTTTGAATGCGGCCTTTGAGCCCGGAAAATGCAAGGAATATATAGAGTCGATAGCCGATAAGGAGCTTGCGGATATCGCCTGGGCGGAGTACTACTATTTCAGTGCCCAGCCGGATAAGGCCGCGAGAATTTCGGAGAAATATCTCGAAAGTAAGAATATAGCAAGGAAGTATTCGGCGCTCTTGATATATTCCTTTGCGAATCTTTCTCTGGGAAGGATATCCGTAGCGCAGGAAAAAATTGCCATATTGCAAAGCGGCATGGAGACCGAGCAGGCAGATGGCGACAATCCTCGGATGCAGGCCTTGTGCGGCTTTATCACGGATATGACATATGTACTTTTGCACCTTCCTACAAATAAAGGCGCGACTTTAGAATTTGCCGCTCCGGCCGAAGCAGCAAAGCCCGGCCCCTCGGTAAGCGACGACGTTTCCGCGAAAATGAGTGACATGGTTTCTGAGAGAGTGGACGACGCGGTTTTCGAGAGGACGAATTTCAGCCTTTTGCCTATGGGACTGAAGCTTTTCGCGTGCTACGTGCTTGCGCATAAGTTATATATCAATGGCGATTACGGGCGTTCGCTCGGAACGATTGAGACGGCGCTTGCGTTTCAGGAGAAGATTTATCCGATTGCGGCGATCTACGCTCATTTGGTGGCCGTGATGGATTTGATGTGTATGGGCGACAAGGAGCGGGCGCAGCAGCACTTTATGCAGGCGTGGGAGCTTGCGCAGCCGGATGATTTGATAGAGCCGATAGGTGAGCATCATGGCCTGACCTATGGAATGATAGAGACCTGCCTTAAGCGGGATTTTCCGGAGGAGTATTTGAGAATTATAGAGGTGACCTACCGGTTTAGCAAGGGCTGGAGGAGCGTTCATAATCCGGCGGCGGAGGCGTCTGTGGCGGACAATTTGACGACGATGGAATTCAGTATCGCGATGCTGGCAAAGCGCGGCTGGACCAATCAGGAGATCGGTGATTATTTGGAGATTTCGACGCATACGGTGAAGCAGTATATATCGGCAATCTTTCAAAAGCTTGGAATTTCAAGCCGTAAGCAGCTTCCGGATTATATGCTTAGGTAGGGCTAGGCTACGGACTGCGCCTGGGCAAGGCGTTTGCTTGATTGGAGGCGTTTTCGAGACGTAGTTGCAATCAAAAAAATGAGCCTCACCGGCTGGCCATAATGGCTAATCTGGTGAGGCTCATTTTGCGTTTGGAAATTTCCCGTCATCCTTTGGGGAAGGGACGGAGAAACTATTCTGCTTTTTCTGCGATTACCTTGTTGTATTCTTCGAAGATGGCTTCCTTTATACGATTTCTCATCTCGGAATTGAGCGGATGAGCAATATCCCTGAAATCGCCTTCTCCCATCTTTCTGCTCGGCATTGCGATGAAAAGACCGCTCTGGCCTTCGATGACTTTTATGTCGTGTACTACAAACGCATCGTCAAATGTGATAGATACGACGGCCTTCATCTTTCCTTCGTCGCTTACCTTTCTTACTCTTACATCAGTGATATTCATTTAGAGACACCATCCTTTCGTGCTGTGTATATGGGCGACAGTGCATCACCTTCGCGGCAGTAAAGCAAAGCTCACTGTGCGGCAGCAGATACACTATACTGTCAGTAGCAGCAAGACTTTCTCGGCTGCCTGCGCCCCGCTTGCTGCAAATGCGTCCTTGATGGCGAAAGTATGGCCGAGCCTTGCTGTCTGCTCGAAAACCGCCAAAAGTTACATTCGTAAATATTATAACTGAAAAGGCAAAAAATGACAAGCCTTTTTTTAAAAAATCTGATTATTTGGAAAAAGAGAGATCGTCTTTTTCGCTTCATCCACATTGCCGAGATATATTAGAGGTGTGTAGTCATTGATTTTCTTTTTTTCGGGTTCTGATGAGGCTATGATGACACCTGTACCGACAATCTGCATCCCGGACTCGCTGAGTATCTCCGAGATACCTTTTACACTGCCTCCGGCACGCATAAAGTCATCGATTATAAGCACCTTGCCGCCGGGTACGACTGCCCGCCTTGCTACCGACATCCTCTGCATGTGATCGGTGGAGCCACTGAAATAATTTATACTCATGGTAGAGCCCTCCGAGACCTTTGCCTCTCTTCTTATGACGATGAGAGGAAGATTGAGCATATAGGCTGTCATGACGGCTGCCGGTATGCCCTTTGTCTCTATCGTAGCTACATATTCCGCGCCTGCGCCCGCAAAACGTCTCGCGAAAATCATGGCAAGCTTTCTCATAAGTGCCGCGTCAAACATTATATCTGATGTGTATAAAAAGCCGCTTCCGAGTATTCTGCTGCCGTCATTCAGACGTGCGCAAAGCTCGGAAAGTACCTTTTCGCACTCGCTGTCTGAGATATGCGGTACATAGCGAATGCCGCCGCCCGCGCCGGAGGTGGTCTCCACCAGGCCGAGGCCGAGCTCCTCGAAAAGCTGGCGCACCATGTGTACGTCCTCGCTGAGACTGGATTTTGCCGCGCCGAAAAGGTCACAGAAATATTTTAAAGTAAATGTTTTATTTGGAGCATCTGAAAGTATTTTTGAAATAGCTCCTATACGCTGCGCTTTTTTCATGATTGAAAGCCTTTCCTTAAATCAAAATCAATACGAGGCAAAGAACGGGTAAAGCACAAAGTAATCGTTGCGATTATCCGTAATATGCCGAACTTAAAATCTAAAATTCCAACTAATATACGAATTATATACGAATTATATTTTTTTGTCAATTATATCGCATTTTTTTGATAAAATGTGGTAAAATGTCTTTATGAATGTCCTTATGAATGTCCTTGGACGTATGTGCATTCGGACATTTTACGAATTTATCGGAGGTATAGACATTGATAGAATTGTCGGACTTTGAACATATAAAACAGGTGCACTGTATAGGAATCGGAGGCATAGGTCTCTCCGCGATAGCGGAGATTCTGCTCGACAGAGGCTATACGGTGACCGGCTCTGACATGAATGAAAGCGACATGGTGGACAAGCTCATCGCAAGCGGCGCCCACATCTTCCTCGGACACAGAGCAAAAAACGTAGAGGGCGCGGATCTGGTAGTATATTCCGCCGCCGTTTCCCAGGACAACCCGGAGCTTGTACGCGCCGCGGAGCTTGGCATACCTACAGCTACGCGAGCTGAACTTCTGGGCCTTCTGATGTCGCAATACGAAAACAGCATCGCGATTTCAGGCACGCATGGCAAGACTACCACGACTTCCATGGTGTCCCTCATCTTAAGAAACGCGGGCAAAAAGCCTACAATCCTCGTCGGGGGAAATCTCAAGGAGATTTGCGGAAACTGCGAGGTCGGCGACAGCTCCTACTTTGTGACGGAGGCCTGCGAGTACATGGACAGCTTCCTCTCACTCAGACCGAAAATTGAGCTCATACTCAATATAGATTCGGATCATCTCGATTATTTCAAAAATATAGAGCACATCGTAAGCTCCTTCCATACCTTTGCGGGTCTTGTACCAAAGGACGGCAAGCTCATAGCCTATGACGCAAACGCCTTTGTAAAGAGCGCAGTAAGAGATTGCAGCGATATCATAACCTTTGGCTTCAATGAAGGCTGCAATTACTACATTTCAAATATAACCTTCAATCAGGCAGGTATGCCGAAATTTGACGTAAATCATAAGGGACAGGTGCTTTGCAGCATCCAGCTGGCAGTGCCGGGCGAGCACAATATTTTGAACGCCCTGGCTGCTTTTGCGTGCTGCTATGAGCTTGGAGTAAGCCCGGAGGTGATAGCCGAAACTCTCGAGGCCTTCACCGGCACAGAGAGACGCTTCGACATAATAGGCCTCACAAAGGACAATATTACGCTCGTGGACGACTATGCCCACCATCCGACTGAGATAAAGGCGACGCTCGCAGCTGCCAAGATGCTGCCGCACAAAAAAATCTGGTGCCTTTTCCAGCCGCACACCTACACGAGGACGATAGCCCTATTTGACGCATTTGCGGACGCGTTTTCTGATGCGGACTTTGTGGTCATGGCAGACATCTACGCGGCTCGCGAAAAGAACATCTACAAAGTAAGCTCCAGCGAGCTTGTGGAGGCGATCAAGAAAAAGCATCCGACCCAAAACGCTTACTATCTGCCGACCTTCGAGGAAATAGCGAAGTTTGTCAAGGAGCACGCGGAGGACGGCGACGTGGTGATTACGATGGGCGCCGGCGACATCTACAAAGTAGGCGACATCATCATGGAAAAGGATTGGGAAAAGTAAAAATAGTAAATTTCGGGAGAAAAAGGAAAATCAGGATGAATATAGAAGAATACGAAGCTTTGAAAAAGAAAAGGCTTGAGATAAATCTTAAGCATATGGAAAACGGAGTGGAATTTGTAGACCTTGAGGCTGCCTACATCGGCGAGGACGTAATCATCGGGCGCGGCAGCGTGATAGGGCCTTGCGTGACGCTGGAGGGCAAGACCATAATCGGTGAAAATTGCTCTATCGGTCAGAATACCCGCATAAAGGATTCGACCATAGGCGCGGGGACGCAGATTCAAAGCTCTGTGATTTTGGAAAGCGAGGTCGGTGAGGAGACTACGGTTGGACCGTTTGCATATCTGAGGCCGGCTTCAAAGATTGGAAATCACTGCAGAGTCGGTGATTTTGTCGAGGTCAAGAACTCGTCGCTTGGTGACGGTTCAAAGGCGTCGCATCTTACATATATCGGAGATTCCGACGTGGGACGCGATGTCAATATAGGTTGCGGAGTTGTATTTGTAAACTACGACGGCTCACACAAGCATCGCAGCACGGTGGGCGATGGCTCATTTATCGGCTGCAATGTAAATCTGGTATCGCCTGTGACGGTTGCGGACGGGACGTATATCGCGGCGGGGAGCACAGTGACAAAGAATGTGCCCGAAGGCGCGCTTTATGTGGCTCGTGCGAGAGAACGCGTCATAGACGGCTGGGTTGAAAAGAGAGGTCTACTCAAAAAGAAAAGCGAAAAAAGCGAAAGGTAGAGGTGTTTTAAACAAATGAAAAACGGTGCATTTGCAGACTACAAAATTTTTACAGGTAATGCTCATCCGGAGCTTGCGGCGGAAATTGCGAAGATTATGGGCAAGCCGCTGGGAAAAGCAAAGGTCGGAAAGTTTAGCGACGGTGAGGTGAGCGTAAACCTCGAGGAGATGGTAAGAGGTGTGGATTGCTACATCGTGCAGCCTACCTGTGCTCCGGTAAATGACAATCTTATGGAGCTGCTCATTATGATCGATGCTATGAAGAGAGCATCAGCGGGCAGAATCAACGCAGTAGTGCCTTATTATGGATATGCAAGGCAGGACAGAAAGGCAAAGGCAAGAGATCCAATCACAGCAAAGCTTGTAGCTGATCTTATCACTGCTGCCGGTGCCGACAGAGTGATCTCCATGGATTTGCACGCTTCCCAGATTCAGGGATATTTCAACATTCCTGTAGATCATCTTCTTGGAGTGCCTGTGCTTGCACAGCATATCGCTGAGAAGAATCTGGACAACATCGTAATCGTATCACCGGATCACGGCAGCGTAGTAAGAGCGAGAGCTATGGCAGAGCCTATACACGCTCCTATCGCTATCGTAGATAAGAGACGTCCTGAGCCAAACAAGAGCGAGATTATGAACATAATCGGAGATATCGATGGCAAGACCTGTGTACTCGTAGATGACATGGTAGATACCGCCGGCACTATTACAAATGCCGCAAATGCGCTTGCGGAGCTGGGTGCAAAGGAAGTATACGCATGTGCTACTCATCCGATTTTGTCAGGCCCTGCTATTGAGAGAATCGAAAAGTCGGCTATCAAGGAAATGATTCTTTTGAATACTATGCCTATTCCGCAGGAAAAGTGCATAGACAAGATTAAGGTGCTGTCTGTTGCGCCGCTCTTTGCAGAGGCAATGATTAGAATTCACGACAACGACTCAGTAAGCAAGCTGTTTGACTAGGCGAGCGCAAATGACTCCCTTTGCGCTTTGAAGCAATGGCGGGTAGATATACCGGAATATAAAAGGATATTGGAATAGTGAAGATAATAGTTGGGCTGGGGAATCCCGGGAAGAAGTATGAAAATACCCGTCACAACATGGGCTTTCTTACTGTGGACTTGCTGGCCGAAAGACATAGCATAAATGTAAACAAAATAAAATTCAAGGCCTTGGTCGGGGAAGGACAAATCTTCGGCCATAAGGTCTTGCTTGTAAAACCGCAGACGTACATGAATCTCTCCGGCCAATCGGTGCGCGAGGTAATGGCCTACTACAAAGTGGACATGGAAGACCTCCTTGTGATCTATGATGACCTGGATACGGCTGTAGGCAGCATTCGCGTGCGCAAAAAAGGAAGCGCCGGCTCGCACAACGGGATGAAATCGGTGATATACGATTTGCAGGACGACAGCTTTCCGCGCATACGCATAGGTATAGGAAAGGCCGGAAAGCAGGACTGGAAGGACTTCGTGACAGGCGGCATAAAGAAGGACGAGAAAGCGCTCATTGAAGAAGCCGTGACACACGCGGCGGAGGCTGTGGAGTGTATTTTATCTGAAAACATAGATCTGGCCATGAATCGCTACAACCAGAAAAAGAAGCCGGCGGAGGAAGCAGCTGATAAGCCGGCTGAGAAGGCAGCTGATAAGCCGGCTGAGAAGGCAGCTGATAAGCCGGCGGAAAAGGCATAATATGGGCATAATAAATATTTGCGGCGCGTCCGAAACCAGGATAGCGCCTATAATTTCATATATGGAAAAAGAAGAAGGAAAGGATGTCCGCGGCTTAATAATAGTCTCATCAGCCATAAGGGCGAAAAGGCTCGCCGCGGACCTGTCTTTTTTTGTACAAAAGAATATCTACGTCATGCCCGAGGAAAACGAGCTGCTCATAGCCTATGAAGCAAAAAACAGAGATGAGCTTTTTCAAAGACTTGCGGCACTCAAGGCCCTTCGCAGCGGCGAGGATTGCATAGTAATCGCGCCGGTGAGCGCGGCCGTAAAGAAAATCCTGCCTCATTCCATTTTTGAGGAAAAGTCTATAAAGCTTGAAATGGGCGCTGATGTAGACATAGAAAATCTGCGCGAAAGCCTCTCTGCCATGGGCTATGAAAGGGTAGGCCTTGTAGAGGCGCGAGGCGAATATAGCATACGCGGCGGAATTATAGATATCTTTACACCGGACGCGTCGCAGCCATACAGAGTGGAGCTATTTGACACAGAGGTGGATTCCGTGAGGTGCTTTGACCTCGACACCCAGCGCACACTGGAAAGCCTAAAGAGCATAGAAATTTATCCGGCGCAGCAGCTTATAAGGGATGAAGCGCTTTTCAAGGCTGCGGCAGATGGCATATATAAAGAGTACAGCAAATATATTGCAAAACTGGAAAAACAAGCCTCGCGCGCGCCCGAGCAAAAGAAAGCCTCCGCTCTGCAAAGGCTGCTCGAAAGAATAGAAAATCTCAAAAAACGCCGGGGAATGCTCACGGAATTTGCGGAAAATGCCATAAATCTTCAGCTTCTTGAGAATTTTGTACACTATTTTTACAAGGACACGGAATATTTATGGGATTATCTTAGGGATGATGCCCTGATTATGGTAGATGACCCTGATCGTATAGACGAGATCCTTGAAGTCAGAAGCAGGGAGCTTGCCGACGACTTTGAGCTGCTTGTCGAAAAGGGTCTGGCAGTGCCGCGCGATTTGGAAATAATCACCGGCAAGGAAGATTTTGTAAAAATTTACAAATCCCTTGCCGGTGATTCCAAGCCAGCCGAATCCGGCAGTGCTGCTGCCCGGTCTTGCGAGAATGCTCGCGACATCTATATCTTTACGCCATTTAAAAAGAAGCTTGCCGATATCGAGCATCTCGACGGCTTGCAAAACATCGTGAGCAAGCAGACACCTGTGTTCAACGGCAGGATGGATTTTTTGGCAAGTGAGCTGAAAAATTATATAAAGTCCGGATATAAGATCTGCATAGCCTGCGCTACGGCAGAGCGGCTGGAAAATATGCGCGATTTTCTGGAAAGAGAGGAGCTTTCCGGAAGAGTGGAGCTGCGTGAGGGCAGTCTCACAAGCGGAGTGGAATTCCCTGAAAAAAAGCTTTGCTATATAAGCGACGCGGACATTTTTACAGGGCAGAAGCTCTCGGGAAACGGCCGGAAAAAGAAGAAAAAGCGCAGCGGGCAGGCGATACGCAGTTTCTCGGACATGAAAAAGGGCGACTACGTGGTGCATGAGAATCACGGAATCGGAAAATTCCTTGGAATTGAGCAGGTCAGCATCCAGAATGTCAAGAAGGATTATCTGAAAATAAAATACGCCGGCGAGGACATGCTCTACGTACCTGTGGAGCAGATGGATCTGATTCAGAAATACGTAGGCGCGGAGGGCGCGGCGCCGAAGCTGAATAAGCTTTCCGGCGGCGAGTGGAAGAAGACCAAGGCGAAGGCAAAGGCGGCGATTGCGAGCATGGCAAAGGAATTACTTGAGCTTTCGGCAAGGCGTAAGGTGACGCCGGGTCATGCCTTCGGGCCGGATACGATATGGCAAAAGGAATTTGAGGACAGCTTTCCATACAGCGAGACGGACGACCAGCTGCGCTGCATTGAGGAGATAAAAAAGGACATGGAAAAGCCGGAGCCTATGGACAGGCTGCTTTGCGGCGATGTGGGCTTTGGAAAGACGGAGGTTGCGGCGCGGGCGATGTTTAAATGCATCGCGGACGGAAAGCAGGCGGCTGTGCTCGTGCCTACGACCTTGCTCGCGAATCAGCACTACTATACGCTCAAGGAGCGCTTTGAGAGATTTCCGTGCACAGTGGGTATGCTTTCGAGATTCCGCAGTGAAAAGCAGCAGGAATTTCTGCTCGACGGAATTTCAAAGGGCAGCGTGGACCTTCTCATAGGGACGCATAGAATCCTCTCAAAAGATGTGAAATTCAAGGATCTGGGGCTTCTCGTCATAGATGAGGAGCAGCGCTTTGGAGTCCAGCACAAGGAAGCGATAAAGAGGCTTCGGGAAAATGTGGATGTGCTGACACTTTCTGCTACTCCTATACCGCGGACGCTGCATATGTCACTTCTCGGCATAAAGGATATGAGCCTTATCGAGGAACCGCCGGAGGAGCGCTATCCGGTGCAGACCTATGTGATGGAGCAGGATGAATTGATGATAAAAGAGGCCATTGAGCGCGAACTCGGCCGCGGCGGGCAGGTCTACGTCGTTTACAACAGGGTACGCGGTATACATGCTGTCGCTGCGATGATAGAAAGGCTGGTGCCGGAGGCAAAGATCGCAATCGGGCACGGGCAGATGAACGAGGGCACGCTCGAGGATGTGATGATGGGCTTTGTAGAGGGCGAGACCAATGTGCTCATCGCTACGACCATCATAGAGTCTGGCATAGACATTCCAAATGTAAATACCATGCTGATACTGGATGCCGATATGTACGGGCTTTCGCAGCTCTACCAGCTTCGCGGACGCGTGGGACGCTCAAACAGGCTGGCCTACGCATACTTGATGTATAGAAAGGACAAATCTCTTTCGGAGGTGGCTGAAAAAAGGCTGCGCGCGATAAAGGAGTTCACGGAGTTTGGCGCGGGCTTCAAGGTGGCTATGCGCGATCTGGAGATAAGAGGCGCCGGAAACATCTTAGGCACGGAGCAGTCCGGGCATATGAACATGGTCGGTTACGAGCTGTATTGCAAGCTTGTGGACGATGCGGTGCGTGCGCTCGGTGGTGAGATAGTAAATCCTGATCACGAAGAGAGCTCCATCGAGCTTCCTGTGACGGCCTACATTCCGGAAAGCTACATTGCGGATGAAGTGCTGAAATTGCAGATGTATAAGAAAATCGCCGCGGTAGAAAACGCTGATGATGAGGAAGAGGTAACTGACGAGCTTATCGATCGCTTCGGGGAGCTGCCGAAGGCGACGGCGGCGCTCATCAAGGTGTCGAGGATAAGAAGTCTCGCCGAAAAGCTTTGCATTACGCGGATACACGAGCAGGAGGGCAGGGTTGTGCTGGAATTTGCGGAGATAAACGTGCTGAAGCCTGGAGTGCTCGCGGCTCTGTCCGCAAAGTACGGCATGAGGATATTTATACATGGCGGAGTAAAGCCATTTTTGCGATTTACGCCGTCCGCAAAGACCGTTCGGAAAAATCTCGCTACAGCTCCAAAGCGGGTAGTGAGCAGCCGCGATGTGCTTTTGGAGACTATCGAGCTTTTGGAGGACATGATGAATCCGGAGAGGATAAAATCTTCCTTATAACAATAATTTGATAAAGTATATAAAAACAAACAAGCACCGGAGAGAGCCGGTGCTTGTTTGCTTTTAGAGATTATCAAGAGAAAGTTGTTTATATAATAACGACTCAAGGAGTCGATATTATCAATATGTTTGATTAGCTGTTAGCCGTTAGCTGCTAGCTGTTAGTCCATTATTTTTTCCAATTCTTCATCGTGATATTCAAGACATTCTTTGGCAAGCTCGTTATATTCATCGACAAAAGTCCTAATGCTATGTCTTGCAACGAAATCAGAATCTATGAAAGAGAATCCGGTAAAGTCCGCTGCTGCCGCAATGTCGTCGTATTCCGGCTTTTGACGTGTGACGCCATAGCCCTTGGATTCCTTTATCCTTATTTTACCAACCGGCGTGTCTACCGTATATTCTGATCTGTCAAGCGTGTAGCGCTCGCAGGTATGCTGCCTTATTCCAAGCGTTGTGGTATTTCTAAATATGCAGGCCACAATGTCCTTCAATACTTTTTCGTGGCACAAAACCGTGAGCTTGAAGGCCGGACGATTCTTTTTCATAAATATAGGTGTATAGAACGCGTCCACAGCGCCTCTTTCGAGCAGCTTGTCGAGTGCAAAGCCTGCCGCCTCAGGTGTCATATCGTCTAAATTGCAGGAAAGCTCTATTATCTCGCCATTTGGCTCGAAGCTCGCGGATCCGCAAGCTGTGCCGGCAACGCCTGTCTTGCCTGTCTCGCCGGACTCATCTGCCACGCCGAGCATAGCTCTTACGCAATTTGCGGCCTCGAAATCCTTCTTTCCCATGCCATAACCGGTCTTTTCGCAGACAAATACAGGCATGCTTCCGAATTTGCTCACGAAGTGCTTCAGAAGAGCGGCACCAGTAGGAGTGCAAAGCTCGCCTTGAATGTGGCCGCTGTAGATCGGAACGCCTTCCAAAATGTGCGCTGTAGCAGGCGCCGGTACAGGCAAAATCCCATGTGCGCAGTGTACATGACCCGCGCCTACATGTACCGGTGTCGCAAAGACCTTATCCGGCGAAAGCATATGCATGAGAAGAGATACGCCCACAACGTCAGCTATGGCGTCGAGACTGCCTACCTCGTGAAAATGTATGTGTTCCATAGGCTCGCCGTGCACGTGGCTTTCGGCTGCTGCTATGGTTTTATATACTGTAAGTACATCCGCTTTGACAGCTTCCGGTATGTCGAGTGCGGAAACGGCGGAGTTTATGTCAGAGAGCCCGTAGTGTGCGTGGTGGTGCGAGTGTCCGTGCTCGTGGCAGTGCTCATGCTCGTGCTCGTGGCAGTGCTCATGCTCACCGTGCTCGTGGCAATGTCCATGCCCGTGCTCGTGAGTGTGCTCATGTTCATGGCAGTGCTCGCCGTGATGGTGGTCGTGGGATTCTTCCTCCTCGCCTCCGATCAGAACCTGCATATGAGTACCGGTGATGCCGCACTTTTGCGTACGCTCAGGCTTTATATCCAGATCGGAAATCCCCATATTATTCATTTTAGAGAGAAATTCTGCCTTCTGCCTGTCATCAAGAAGCTCATAAAGCGCCGCCATCAGCATATCGCCGGCAGCTCCCATTCCGCAGTCAAGATATAATACCTTCATCCTAAATCTCCGTCTTGTATTTTGTCATCCTATCACGTCAGAAAATTCGAGTCGCATAAAATGTAAAAATCGACATTCCAAACTTTCAGTTTGAGATGGCTTCTTTAAATTATATGCCAAAACACCCCTCCTGTCAATAACTTTGGCGGTTTCCGCAGCTACTTTTATGTGCTGAATTTCAATTCAAACCACAGGCGGGTACAGCGAAGAAGCGAGCAGGAGCCTGGGGTATAACATATTTTCGGATTCGTTTGAAGGCGATTGCAATTTTTGAGTGACGGGAAGGGAAGAATGTGGTAAAATGACTATGTCTGCTTATGCGCAATTGCGGACATTTTATAGTACGGGAGGCGGAGAAAGTATATGAAGATGGCAAAAATAATATTTGTGGCACTCTTATGCATTCCATTTCTCTACTTGTGGATACATTTTTTATCAAATCTCCTGGACGAAGCATTGAAAAAAAGACACTAGGAGCAGCTCTCGGCTGTCAGCAGCCAGTGAAAAGAAGCTGTCAGTAGCCAGCGAAATGAAGCTCTTTTCGCCTACGAAATAGAAAGGTAAAGTTTTGGATAAAAGCAGAAAAGAAGACGCAAAAAAAGGCATATTTATAACGATAGAGGGCCCCGACGGATCCGGAAAGTCCACCCAGATAAGGCGGATAAATGAATTCTTTGAAAAAAGAGGTTGCAGCACGCTAAACACTCGCGAGCCGGGCGGTACCGACATCGGAGAAAAGATAAGAGAAATTCTTTTGGATCGCGCAAACGGCGAGATGCATGCGATGACGGAGGCTCTGCTCTATGCGGCGTCGCGCGCGCAGCACGTCGAAGAATTGATAAGGCCTGCCCTTTCCGCGGGCAAGGTGGTCATTTGCGACAGATTCATAGACTCAAGTCTTGCGTACCAGGGCTATGGAAGACATCTTGGCGACAGCATCATGGCGATAAATGAATATGCCATAGCAGGCTGCATGCCGGATGTGACCTTTCTTATGAAGCTTGACCCGAGCGTGGGCAAGGAGCGCATATCTGAGGCGGAGGCAGATAGACTCGAGCTTGAGGCTTTGCAATTTCACGAGGAAGTCTATAGAGGATATCTTGCCCTTGAGAAAAAATATCCCGACAGAATCGTAGGCATAGACGCAAGCCGCGGAATAGATGAAATAGCGGCGGAGATAGAGCGGCACCTGGAGAAAATATACGCGCGGGCATTATAGCTCAAGCAACAAGATAGATAATCCCTTGCCGCCTGTAAGGGATATCAAGCATAAATATATTATACTAGCAAAGGAGACAAAAAATGCTCCTAAAGGACATAAAAGGAAATGAAAAGCTGACGGAACGTCTCTCCGCGGTGATAAAGCAGGGAAATATCTCGCACGCATACATATTTGAGGGAGATTCCCGCGTGGATAAAAGGCTCATAGCAAATTGCTTCATAAAGGCCATACTCTGCGCGGATAGGCCGGGCGAGGGCTGCGACCGCTGCAGAAATTGCCTGCGTATAGAGCATGGCAATCACGACGAAATCTTCTATGTCGAAAAAGACGAAAACTCGACGAAAAACGAAGCCATCCTCGAAATGCTTTCGCAGTTGCAAAAGAAGCCCTACGAGGGCGAGCGAAACTTTGCCGTCATAGAGGACGCGGACAGCATGACAAGAAGCGCGCAAAACAGCCTTCTCAAAACTCTTGAGGAGCCGCCGAGAGGTACCGTGCTCATATTGCTTTCCGAAAACTCACAAAAGCTCTTGCCTACAGTGCGTTCGCGCTGCGTGAGCTACAGATTCAACCCCTTCGGCACACCGGAATATGTCCTGCTGACCGAAAAGGCGGAAGAGCTCGCGGAGTTGCTGCGGCAAAAAAGACCCTTTTACGAGATAAGAAGCCTCGTGGCGGAGATTACCTGCGACACGGATAAGGAAAAGGACAAGGCCCTCGTAAGAGAGAAAGCATTGAATCTTTTGGATGCGCTCGAGCTTGTATACAGCGATTTGATAAAAAGTGAAGCAAAGGGAAGCCGGCTTTATCGCAAGGCCGATATATACAGAGCAATAGACGCGATTGAGGAGGCGAGACAGGAAGTGCGCAGCTTCATCAAGCCCTCATACGCGCTGAATAATATGGTCTTAAAAATTGGAGGATAAAATATGGTAGATGTAGCAGGAGTAAAGTTCAAAACCGCAGGCAAGGTATACTATTTTGACCCGGATGGACTTGAAGTGGATAAGGGCGTATGCGTCATAGTGGAGACTGCGCGCGGCCTTGAATTTGGTACGGTAACGGCGCCGATAAAGAGCGTCCATGAGGACAACATCGTAGCGCCGCTCAAGAAGATAATCCGAATCGCCACAGAGGAGGATTTTCACAAGCACGAGGAAAACGAAAAGAAAAAAGAAAAAGCCTTGCAGCTTTGCCAGGAAAAGGTAAATAAGCACGGCCTCGAAATGAAGCTCATAGATGTAGAATACACCTTCGACAACAGCAAGATAATATTCTACTTCACAGCGGACGGCAGAGTCGACTTCCGCGAGCTTGTAAAGGATCTCGCAAGCGTATTCAAAATGAGGATAGAGCTCCGCCAGATTGGCGTAAGAGACGAATCCAAAATGGTAGGAGGCATAGGCAGCTGCGGGCGCGGACTTTGCTGCCACACCTGGCTTTCCGACTTCGAGCCTGTATCCATAAAAATGGCAAAGGTTCAAAATCTTTCCTTAAACCCGACAAAAATCTCCGGAGTATGCGGCAGACTCATGTGCTGTCTGAAATACGAAAACGACATCTATGTGCAGCTTCGCAAGGGCATGCCTGACGTGGGCGAAAGAATCAAGACACCGGACGGCATCGGAGTCGTCACCGAGTCAAACATCTTAGAAAGCAAGGTAAAGGTACGCCTCGTCGTAGACGAAAAGACAGACGACAAGCAGGAAAAGCTCTCGCCGGACATCTACACCTACGAAAAGGCGCAGATAAAGCGCATGGAGCACAAGCACCGCAAGGGCAAGGAAAAAGAAAAGGAAAGCGACATTTTGGGCGAGCTGGACGGCGAGCTTCTTGACGAGATGAAAAATCTCCTGAAGGATTAGGTGGCCTATGTTTTCTTGCGGAAATGGCGCAGGCTCATGCGGAAACGGCGCGGGCCCATGCGGAAACGGCGCGGGCTTTGCGGCGATGCCGGGTGAGAGGATAGACGCGATAGGCTTTGGGGAGCTTCGCCTGATACAAAAGCCGGAGGAATTCTGCTATGGAGTGGACGCCGTGATTTTGGCGGACTTTGCGGCAAGCGGCTTTGAACGAAAAAAGAAGACAGGGCGCATAGCAGACCTCGGTACCGGCAGCGGAATAATTCCGCTCATACTCAGCCATAAGACAAGCGCGGAGGAGATCTACGGCATGGAGCTGCAGGAGGAAAGCTTCCTGCGCGCGCAGCGCGGCTTTGAGCTGAACGGCCTCACGCATCGCCTAAAAGCAATACACGAGGACGTTGCAAATACAGCTACTTCGGAGCTTATGAGCCTGCGTGGGGATTTCGACCTTGTGACGAGCAATCCGCCCTATATGACCGGCTCCTGCGGCCTTATAAATAAAAATGACGCAAAGACCATAGCGCGCCACGAGACAAGCGCAAAGCTGGCGGATTTCGTGAAGGCGGCGAAGTTTCTGCTTCGTGACAAAGGGGAGCTTTGCATGGTACATAGACCCTCAAGGCTTGTGGACATATTCGCGGCCTGCAGGGAAGAGCGGCTTGAGCCGAAAGAGCTCCGCTTTGTGTGCCCGCGTGAGGGAGAGATACCGAACATTGTGCTTGTGCGCTGCGTAAAAAACGGCGGGCGCGAGCTTAAGCTGCTGCCTCCGCTCTATGTATATGAAAAGGAGGGCAGGGGCTACAGCGAGGAGATACAGCGCATATATGAAAGAATGTAGCCTTGGCGTGCCTAGGAAATTCTGTAAAATACGAAAATTTTTTGTTGAAATTTCTTTGAATATAGTGGATAATATAGATACAAGCGAACAGAAAGTCAGGAGGGTAGTCTGAATGGAAATTACTTTGACATTGAAGGACATCGGCTTGATCGCGATAGGCGTAGGACTTATCGTATTGATAATCTATCTCATCTGCGTCGCAAAGAATCTTTTGGAGACTTTGAAGCGCACAAATAGAGTTCTTGAGGACGTGGAGAAAATCAGCTCCATAGCGGCCGGCAGGACGGAGGAGATAGACGGGATCATAAGTGATGTCTCAGAGGCAGCCACAGGTATATCTTCGGCTCTCAAGGGCAATCAAAACATCGTAAGCGCACTCACGTCGACTGTAAACGGGTTCTCATCGCTTCTGGGATTGTTTCGAGGCGGAGACAAAGACGAAGAAAAATAAGTGTGTAAAGAATTGAAAATGCGTGATACTTGAAAAATAAGTTATTGCAACGCTTGCCTTTCTATGTTATAATAGGCATATATAGAAAGAATTAACAAAATTTGGAGAGGAGATACATTTATGAAAGCAGTAGGAATAGTTAGAAAAGTTGATGAGCTGGGTCGTATCGTATTACCTATCGAATTGAGAAGAACTCTTGATATTGAAATCAAGGATCCGATTGAAATTTTCGTAGACGGCGATTACATCCTCCTCAAGAAGTATGAGCCTGCTTGCGTATTCTGCGGAAACGCAAAGAACGTAAGAAGAATCCATGACAAGAACGTTTGCGAGGATTGCCTGAAGGAGCTCAGAGAGCTGTAATAAAATAAGAAAGAAGATCAAAAGCCTGCCATGTGCCATGTGCAGGCTTTTTGTAGGAGAACATAAAATGGCAAAGTTTTTGGTACAAAAGAGCGGGCCTTTGCATGGAACCGTAGCGGTAAGCGGCGCAAAAAACGCGGTGCTTCCTATAATGGCCGCGGGGCTGCTCGCCGGGGAATCCTGCGAAATAACAGATGTGCCGGCACTCATGGATGTGGCTGTTATGTGCGAGCTTTTGAAGAGTGTGGGAGCGCATGTCACAGCGGATTATGATGAGGGCATTGTGAGGATTGAGCCGGGTGACAGTCTCGCGCACGAGGCGCCATACGAGCTTGCGAAGAAAATGCGCGCGTCAGTGCTTATAATGGGACCGCTTCTTGCGAGGACGGGCAGAGTCAGGGTATCTCTTCCGGGCGGCTGTGCCATAGGCGCAAGACCTATAAACCTCCATTTGAAGGGATTTGCGGCTCTCGGCGCAAAGATTGTGGAGAAAGCCGGTTATGTGGAGGCTGTAGCGGATAAGCTTGTGGGCGGAAATGTATATCTTGATTTCCCGAGCGTGGGCGCTACGGAAAATATCATGATGGCAGCGGTATTGGCAGAGGGTACTTCGATCATAGAAAACGTGGCGGAGGAGCCTGAGATAGTAGACCTTGCGAATTTCCTCAATAAAATGGGCGCAAAGATCAAGGGAGCAGGTACCGATACAATAAAAATAGAAGGAGTAAAGTCCCTTTCGGGTACAAAGCACGCGGTCATACCGGATCGTATAGAGATGGGCACCTTTATGGTGGCGGCGGCGATCACGCGCGGACAGCTTTTGATCACAAACGGACTTTCGGATCATGTAAAGCCTGTAATCGCAAAGCTTCGTGAATGTGGAGCTGTCATAGAAAACAGTGATGAGGGCATGCTGGTCAGAGGCGATGTAAATGAGCTTGTGGCCACTGACATAAAGACTCTCCCTTATCCGGGCTTCCCTACGGACATGCAGCCGCAATTTATGGCGCTTTTGACTACGGTAAAGGGCTCGAGCGTCGTGATGGAGACGGTCTTTGAAAACAGATATATGCATGTAGGCGAGCTCAACAGAATGGGCGCAAATATCAGGATAGATGGCGGCAGCGCGATAGTGCAGGGTGGCAAGAAGCTCCAGGCCGCGCAGGTGATATCCACGGATCTGAGGGCAGGCGCGGCGATGGTGCTTGCGGGACTTGTGGCAGAGGGCACTACGGAGATTTCCGAGATATATCATATAGAAAGAGGCTATTCTAGGTTTATAGAAAAGCTTCGCGGTATAGGAGCGACAGTCATCCGCATAGATGACTAAGGAAAATAAGGAGGACCTATGGATCAGCATTATTTGAAGCTTTTGTCGAAGGAATATCCGAATATAAAGGCTGCCTCGGCTGAGATTATAAATCTCAAGGCGATACTCAGCCTGCCAAAGGGCACGGAGTATTTTCTGAGCGACCTTCACGGTGAGCACGAGGCCTTTATACACATGCTAAAAAGCGCCTCCGGAGTTATCAGGCTCAAAATAGAGGAGCTCTTTGGTGAGACAATGACCAGGGACGAGCGGGACATACTCGCATCGCTTATATACAATGCGGAGGCTGAGCTTGGAAGACGCAAGGAAGAGGAGCCTGACTACGAAAACTGGTGCAAGAGAACGATGCTCAATCTTGTGGATATATGCCGCTCGGTTTCGGGAAAATATTCGCGCTCACGCGTGCGTAAGAGATTGCCAAAGTTTTTTGAATATGCGACGGATGAGCTTTTGCACGCCGATGATGAGGCAAACAAGGCTCATTATTACAGCGAGATTATAAATTCGATCTGCGAATGCGGTCTTGCGGAGAATTATATCATAGATTTTACGGATTGCATAAGCAGACTTGCTGTAGATAGCCTGCATATAATAGGCGATATATGGGACAGAGGCTCTCATCCTGACAAGATCATGGACTATCTGATGGAATTTCACGATGTGGATTTCCAGTGGGGAAATCACGACATAGCATGGATGGGCGCGGCTACCGGAAATTGGGCCTGCATAGCCAATGTCATCAGAATGAATATAAGCTACAACAACTTCGACATGCTGGAATTCGGCTACGGAATAAATCTAAGGCCGCTTTCCGTATTTGCCGCGAATGTGTATAGGGATGACCCTTGCGAATTCTTCAAGCCTCATATACTGGACAAAAACAGATTCGACCCGGTGGACGAGGAGCTGGGCGCAAAGATGCACAAGGCAATTTCCATAATCCAATTCAAGGTAGAAGGGCAGCGCATAATGGCGCATCCTGAGTATGAGCTGGAAAACAGACTGCTGCTGGACAAGATAAATCATGAAAAGGGCACTATTACGATAAAGGGCGTGGAGTGGCCGCTGCGCGATACAAACTTCCCTACGGTAGATCCGGAGCATCCTTACGAGCTTACTGCTGAGGAGACCTACCTCATGAATACACTGGAGGCATCCTTCCTTGAAAGCGAAAAGCTGCAGAAGCATATACGCTTTATCTACAGCCACGGTGCTATGTATAAGCGTATAAATGGCAATCTGCTCTATCACGGCTGCATTCCGATGACGGCTGGCGGAGAGTTTTTGCCTTGCACTATAAATGGCGGCACCTACAAGGGCAAGGAGCTGATGGATTATCTGGATAAGGAGGTGCGCAAGGCGTATTTTGATCCGAATCCGGCAGAGGAGCACGGTGCTTCGGGCGATATCATGTGGTATCTGTGGCTTGGAAGCAAGTCGCCGCTATTCGGCAAGGATCAGATGACGACCTTTGAGAGATTTTTCATTGCGGACAAATCGACGCATAAGGAGCATACGACACCTTATTATAAGCTCATAAATGATAAGGAGGTTTGCGAGGCGATTCTTTCTGAGTTTGGCCTCGATCCTGACACTTCGCATATTTTGAACGGTCATGTGCCTGTGAAGTTCAAGGATGGCGAGAGTCCGATAAAGGGCGGCGGAAAGCTCTTTATAATAGACGGAGGAATTTCGAAGGCTTACCAGAAAACAACAGGAATAGCAGGATATACCTTTATTTTCAATTCGAGGTATATGGCGCTTGCGGAGCACAAGCCATATAAGCCTATGAATCCGGATGGAAGTCAGGAATTTGTGGCGCCGGTTTTGCGTACTGTAGAGCTGCTCAAGCGCAGGATGTATGTAAGGGATATAGATCAGGGCGATGAGCTGCGTGATAAGGTCGAGGAGCTCAAGAATCTTATCGATGCGTATCGCAAGGGAATTTTGAAGGAAAAATATTAGGGCAGGACAGGGCGGCTGCTGCTTGTCAGCTGCCGGCTGTGAGCTGCCGGCTGTGAGCTGCCGGCTGTGAGCTGCCGGCTGTAAATAAAAGGAAGCTTTTCGCTGAGCGAAAAGCTTCCTTTTTTACCAGACCCTAAATCAGGTCCCACATCTTGACTACTTGTTCTTGAACTCAGCAGCTCTCTTCTCGAGGAAAGCAGTCATGCCTTCCTTCTTGTCATCTGACGCGAAAGGACCTGTGAAAGTTTCGATTTCCAGAGTGCTTGCAGCTCTCATATCAAGGTCATAGCCGTTGTTTATAGCTACTTTTGCAGCAGCTATAGCCATAGGAGCCTTGGACATGATTGTCTTTGCAAGCTCTTCCGCTACTGTCATGAGCTCCTCAGGAGCCGCGAGCTTCTCTACAAGACCGATTCTGTAAGCTTCCTGCGCGTTTATCATCTCAGCTGTCATTATGAGATACTTTGCCATGCCTTTTCCTACGAGTCTAGGAAGTCTCTGAGTGCCGCCAAAGCCAGGGATGATTCCGAGACCTACCTCAGGCTGACCAAACTTTGCCTTTTCTGAAGCGATTCTGATATCGCATGCCATGGAAAGCTCGCAGCCTCCGCCGAGAGCGAAGCCGTTTACAGCCGCGATGATAGGCTTTTCAATAGCTTCCATGTAGTTCATGAGCTTGTGGCCCTTGATCATCATCGCTCTGCCCTCTGCAGGATTCATTGCGCACATCTGAGCGATATCAGCGCCTGCTACAAAAGCCTTGCCCTCGCCTGTGAGTATAGCAACTCTCGCGTTTTCGTCCTTTTCGAACTCTGTAAATGCTGCTGTGAGCTCGTCCAAAACGTCACAATTCAGAGCGTTTAGAGCCTTTGGTCTGTTTACTGTGACATAAGCGATGCTTTCCTTTACTTCGTATTTAATGTTTTCATACATGATAGATTTGTTCCTTTCCACTGATACAATAGTTTTTGCTGATACAATAGCTTTTGAAAAAATTACGAAAAATTTTCTGCTTTATGTATCTTACATAGTACAACATTGTTAATAATTAGTCAATCCCTAAAAGAGAATTATCCACAAGATTTGAGGCGGCGTTTGATCGTTTTACAAAAAATTCTGTCATAATGTGTCTGCCATGATTGACAAAACGGCACTTGAACGGTAAAATTAGAATGTTAGACAGAAAGAGAGCGCAATAGAGGAAACTGCCGGGCGATGCGAATGCCGGGCGGCGCGGGGGACGGACGACGTTTCCGCAACTCAAATCGCGCTGTGCGATAAAGGAGAATAAGAAAATGGCAAAGGAAAAAATCAATTTTGAAGACGAACAGGTGAGAAGCAATTACAGACATACGGCATCTCACATAATGGCACAGGCTATAAAGCATCTCTGGCCTGAGACAAAGCTGGCCATAGGACCGTCGATTGACAACGGCTTCTACTATGACTTTGAGAGCGAGCACAAGTTCACAGAGGAGGATTTTCTGCCGATCCAGAAGGAGATGAAGAAGATCGTCCAGGCAAATTACAAGCTTGAGAGATTTGAGCTGCCGAGAGCTGAGGCTATCAAATTCATGGAAGAGAAGCAGGAGCCGTACAAGGTGGAGCTCATCAACGACCTGCCTGAGGACGCGATCATATCCTTCTACAGACAGGGTGATTTTGTGGATCTCTGCGCGGGACCTCACATGGAATCCACCGGCCAGATCAAGGCCTTCAAGCTCATGAGCGTAGCCGGCGCATATTGGAGAGGCGACTCAAATCGCCAGATGCTGCAGAGAATCTACGCTACGGCCTTCCCTACACAGGAGGAGCTCGACGAGTACGTAAACCGCCTCGAGGAAGCAAAGAAGAGAGACCACAGAAAGATCGGCAAGGAGATGGACATCTTCGCTATCTACGACGAAGGCCCTGGCTTCCCGTTCTTTATGCCAAACGGTATGGTCATCAGAAACGAGCTCGAAAACTTCTGGAAGAGCGAGCACAGAAAGCGCGGCTACGAGGAGATCAAGACTCCGCTCATCTTGAATGAGCAGCTTTGGAGGACTTCCGGCCACTGGGATCACTACAAGGACAATATGTATTTCACAAAGATAGATGATGAGGATTATGCTATCAAGCCTATGAACTGTCCTGGCTCACTTCTCGCGTACAAGCGCAGAATGTGGTCCTACAGAGACTTCCCTATCAGAATGGGCGAGCTTGGTCAGGTGCACAGACATGAGCTTTCCGGAGCGCTTCATGGCCTCATGAGAGTAAGGACATTTACGCAGGACGATGCCCACATCTTTATGCTGCCTGAGCAGATTCGCGATGAGGTTATCGGCGTTGTAAAGTTCATCGACGATGTATATAGCATGTTTGGCTTCAAGTACCACATCGAGCTTTCGACAAGGCCTGATGATTCCATGGGTACTGATGAGGAATGGGAGGCTGCGGAAACGGCGCTGCGTGAGGCGATGGAGTCGATCGGCGTGCCATTCGTGGTAAACGAGGGCGACGGCGCGTTCTACGGACCGAAGCTTGACTTCCATCTTGAGGACTCAATTGGCAGAACTTGGCAGTGCGGTACGATTCAGCTCGACATGCAGATGCCGCAGAGATTCGACATCACATATGTAGGCGCGGACGGCGAAAAGCACAGACCAGTCATGATTCACAGAGTAATCTTCGGATCCATCGAAAGATTTATCGGAATACTGATCGAGCACTTCGCTGGAAAATTCCCGCTTTGGCTGGCACCGGTACAGGTAAAGCTCCTCACTGTTACGGAGAAATTTGTGCCATATGCTCAGGAAGTGGCAGACAGACTCGAGGCTGCGGGTCTTCGTGTGGTAGTAGACGCGAGAAACGAAAAGATCGGCTACAAGCTCCGCGAGGCGAGAAACGAAAGAGCTTCTTATATCTGCGTAATCGGCGAGAAGGAAGCGTCAGCGGATACTTTGTCGGTGCGCTCCATCAAGACGGGCGAGCTCGGCGAGATGAACGTGGCAGATTTCCAGGCAAAGCTGCTTGAGGAGATCGCGAC
Source organism: Anaerovoracaceae bacterium (assembly GCA_963636105.1). GTDB lineage: Bacteria > Bacillota > Clostridia > Peptostreptococcales > Anaerovoracaceae > CAVHIG01. The sequence continues at coordinate 41,204 of CAVHIG010000001.1, read as the reverse complement.
AAAGGCGATATAAGACAAAAGCTTTGCAAGGCGAGGCTTACGGAGGCTTTGCAAAGACGATATTGAAGACTAATTATCCCACGAGTTTCGGCTTGTGGGATAATTCGATATATGATTATATAAAATAGAAAGAGAGTAAAACGTGAAAAGATTTTTAGCCTTTTTATTGGCACTTGTCCTCCTGCTTTCGATGTGCATGGCCTTTACGGCCTGCGGAAACGGCAGTGCCGAGGAGGAAGTCGATCCGGCTGTGGAGCTTGAGGCAGAGACACTTCTCGGGATGCAGCCCGCGCTTACGGCTGTGGCTATATATCACGAGGTATATGGCGGCGAATACGACCCGAAAAACAGCTCCTGCTTTTGGAAGCTGATATGGATTTTGACAAATATCTACGGTACAAATAATGAAGAGGTCATATTTGATCTGGAAGGCGTGATAGTGCCGACAGGTGTGGTGGAAAGCTACGCAAAAGCGCTTTTCGCGGATTATGACGGACTCCTTTCGCTGCCTGAGGGCACGACCATAAGATATGACGAAAAACAGGACGCCTACGTACTTCCGTGGGGAGACACGTGGATTTTGAATACGGAATATACAAAGGTAGACCGTGACGGCGACGACTACATAGTGGACACGGACATCGTGGATATGACGGACGAAGAAAATCCGCTTGTATTGAAATCGATGCGCTTCGTATTGGCAAACAATAAAGAAGCGGCTGAAAATGCGGATTCCATGTTTGAAATGTCTATAAAGAGCGCGGAGGTATTGTAAATAGAATATTGCGAATTCCCTTAAATACCGAAGCCTCAAAATACGAAAAACCAAACACCTTGAACTACAAAAAAACATACTTGACACACATACAATAATATAGTATAATAAATCCTGCTTGCGAACGAAGCGAAAAACTTCATAAGCACCTGGGGGTGTAGCTCAATGGATAGAGTATCTGACTACGAATCAGCAGGTTGGGAGTTCGAATCTCTTCACCCTCACCACAGAAAAAGCCACGCGTGTAGCGTGGCTTTTTCTGTGGCTTAAAAAGAAGAGATTCGAACTCGAAAGAGCGCGAGCGTAAAGCAGAAAAGCCCAGCGGGCTTTTCCGTAGCGAGCGGTCCGAGCCGAAAGCAAAAAAGTAAAGGCGGCCACCCCATAAATGAGCGCATACAGTTAGAATGTGTATTGACAAACGAGCTTAAATGGGATAAAATCCTATTTAACACAAGAAAAAGAAAGAGTTCCGACGCTTTTTCCTTTAAAAGTGAAGAAGCCATGTCGGTGCTGTGTCAATTTCAGAAGACAAAAATTACCACAATTGAAAGTAATGCTTAAAAAATTATATCAATTTGCGGTACCACCTACACTATAGTGTTAGAATACGGAATAGTCTGAAAAGTGGCACAGCACTTGCTTTTTTTTAAACGTACAAGGACTCATAGACGCTTCTTGTAAATGATGTAATGTTCACATACAAATTTGATGGCATTACAGGCAAGTTGTTTTTTTTCTAGTTTAATAAGGAGGAAAGAAAGTGAAAAAGTTTTTAGCCATTTTAATGACACTGGCTATGACTCTCTCTCTCGTTGCCTGCGGCGGCGGAAGTGAAGAATCTACATCCGGTGGAACAACTTATGACGACGGCTTTGGTGAAAACGTTCTTCGTGTCGTTTATGACCACGAGTGCGAATCCGGAGACCCGAGACAGACTACAGCTGACTATATCATCATGCTGAACATCTTCGACACTCTGATGCAGACAGTAGCTACAGAGGACGGCGGTTCCGAGCTGAAGAACTGCGCGGCAGAGTCATACACAATTTCTGATGACGGACTCACCTACAGCTTCAAGCTTCATGAGGGCATCATGTACACAAACGGTGAAGAGATGACATCTGACGACGTGCTCTACACTATCGACAGTATGCTTGATCCTGAAAGAGCAGCCGTAAATACCGACTGGTTCACAATGCTTGTCGGCGCACAGGATGTTTTGGACGGCAAAGCTACTACAGTAGAAGGCAAGGGTATCATCATTCACGACGATTACAACTTCGATCTCGTGCTTGCTGATTCATATGCTCCATTCCTTTCTGTAATCTCAGTTCCTGGCTGGTCAATCCTCAACAGAGAGGCCGGTGAGGCTGCTGATGAAGCAGGTGGCGGCGTAACAGGTACATACTTTGGTTCCGAGCCGGAATACACTATAGGCTCCGGTCCGTTTGTACTCAAAGAGTGGAAGCTCAATGACCACATCTATCTCGAAGCAAATCCTGATTATTGGCAGGGCGCTCCGAAAATCGACGGTATCCTTATCAAGGTTGTAAGCGATTCCGAGACAGAGCAGATGATGTTTGAGACAGGCCAGACAGATATCTTCGACCTGAACAACACAAACGCTACACGTCTTATCAGCCACTATGAAGAGTCCGAAGAATGGGCAGACAACATAGTATACAAGACAGTATTCGGTACTTCCTACATTACATTCAACGAATCAATCGAGCCGTTTGACGACGTTCGCGTACGTAAGGCTCTGCAGATTGGTATCGACAGACAGGCTATACTCGACACTTATTATGAGGGTGCTGGAGTATTGGCAAAGGGTATCTATCCTGAAAGCATGGTAGGATACAACGCAGACCTTCCAGAAATCGAATACAATCCTGAAAAGGCAAAGGAACTCCTTGCAGAGGCAGGATATGCTGACGGTTTTGAAATGGAAGCAGCTTGCACAAGTGACGGAAGCTCACAGGAAGTATTCCAGATAATTCAGGAACAGCTGAAGGAATACAACATCACACTCAACATCAACCAGATGGACGAGGCTTCATGGTATGACGTACGTGCTACGGGAGCTCTCCCTATGTACTTCACATCATGGTATGGTGACTTCAATGACGCGGACAACTTCATCTACACATTCTTCTCAAGCGCAGCTACAAAGCTCCGTTCGTTCAACTACTACAATACGGACGCTATCGCAAGAATCGAAGCTGCAAGACATATGACTGATCAGGAAGCAAGAATAGCTGAGTATCAGGATCTTGAAAAGATCGTTATTCAGGATGACGCTGCATGGATTCCTATCGTACATTCAAACAAGGTAATCGTACTTCAGGATAGAGTAAAGAATTATCTGCCGCACTGGGCAGGCTGGGGCGACAATGTATACTACAACATCGAGCTCGAGCTTTCAGGTGAATAAAAAATAGGCATCTGAAAAACCTTAACTGTTTATAATCGCAAAGGAAGGATTCTCAGGCAAAAAGGGAATCCTTCCCTTTTCTTAAAACCCGATGAAAGGACAAAAAGCATTATGGGAAAATACATAGTTAAACGTATATTGATTTCTATCCCGCTGATGATTGTCGTGGTTCTGGTCGTATTTTTGATGCTGCAGGTACTGCCGGGAAATCCTATCACAGTAATGATGGGTGAGAAGGCAAGCGCTGCGGTAATTGAGAGGGTTACGGAGCAAATGGGACTCAATGACCCGGTGATGGTTCGCTTTGCCCGCTATATAGCGGATGCCTGTCAGGGAGACCTAGGAATTTCGTACAAGTTAAACAGACCTATTACAGGACTTATTATGGAAGCTTTTCCAAACACTGTAAAGCTCGCTATATGTGCTGCACTTGTAGCATGGATCATAGGCATTCCGGCCGGCATAATATCAGCCATCAAAAAGGACACTCTTCTTGACAGAGGTCTCATGGGCTTCTCTCTTGTAGGTATTTCTCTTCCTGTTTTCTGGGCTGCTATGCTTTTGCAATTTTTCTTCGCTTATAAGCTTCACTGGCTTCCGGTTTCGGGCTTCACTACATGGAAGCATATGATCATGCCATCCTTTGTACTTGGCTGGGCTTCCTCCGGTACAATAGCTCGTTTGACCCGTTCAAGCCTTCTTGGAATCATGAGAAATGACTACATACGTACAGCTAGAGCAAAGGGTCTTAAGGAATCCCTCGTAGTTATAAGGCACGGCCTTAAAAACTCACTCATACCGGTAGTTACTATGATGGCTATGCAGTTCGCAAGCCTTCTCTCCGGTGCTGTTTTGACAGAGACTGTATTTGGCATCGGCGGAATAGGTGTACTTATGGTATCGGCAGTAAACGATAGAGACATGCCACTCTTGCAGGGCTCCATCATTTTCTCTACAATGATTATCATTTTGGGAAATCTGGTTGCTGATATTCTGTACTCCTTCCTTGACCCTAAGATTCGTGAACAGTAGGAGGAAAAGCATATGAGACGCAAAAAAATGATTCAAGCTACCGATGTTTTGGCAGATAAAATAGCAAATGGCTTTTCCATGGAAGGTACAGACTGGATACCTGAGGACGCAACCGCGCCGGCTCATATAGAGGAAACGGCGGAGGCTGAGATCGCTCCGGACGAATCCCTAAAGGAGCAGATTTTCAGCATGTTTCGTCACAACAAGGTGGCACTGGTGTCCGCGATTATTATCGCGTTATTTGTCATTGTAACTATAGGCGCGCCGATTTTTGCACCTTGTGACCCTTATGCACAGGAGCTTTCAAATCGCGCAGGCAAAGCAACAATGGAACATCTTTTGGGTACAGACCAGCTCGGTCGTGATATCTTAAGCCGTATAATATATGGTGGACGTGTATCCCTGATGGTAGGTCTTATCCCGACTCTTATCTATATGGGACTTGGCACGATTCTCGGTCTTATAGCCGGCTTTATCGGCGGCAAGACGGACAATATCATCATGAGAATCGCGGACGTTTTGATGGCCTTCCCGTCATTGCTCCTCGCCATGCTCGTATCCTACACTCTCGGAGGCGGTATGCTTACGATATTTATCGCACTCAGTCTTGCGGGCTGGGCGGGAACTGCCAGAGTAGTGCGTTCGGAGGTTTTGTCACTTCGCGAGAAGGAGTACGTAGAAGCGGCCACATCCATAGGCGTAAAGCGCAGCGTTATCATGCTTCGTCATATATTGCCAAATTGCGTGCCGACTCTTGTAGTTCTGTTCACAATGAATGTACCGAGCAACATCCTTACAGAAGCAAGCCTTTCCTTCCTTGGAATAGGCGCACAGCCGCCTGAGGCCAGCTGGGGCTTGATGGTATATGAAATGAAAAAATATCTTTCTGATTCTCCGGTAGCCACACTGGCGCCTGGAATCGTGATACTGATCCTAGTCGTTGCCTTCAACTTCTTAGGTGATGCTCTCAGAGACAAGCTTGATCCGTCTCTGAAGAATTAAGGTAAGGCGGTGACATTATGAGCAATACAGAATCTATATTTCAAATAAAAGGACTAAAGACGCAGTTCTTTACTTCAAAGGGCATTGTACCTGCCGTAGATGGCGTGAGTATAAATGTCAAAAGAGGAGAGGCCGTAGGCTTGGTTGGTGAATCCGGCTGCGGCAAGAGTATGACAGCAATGTCTACTATGCAGCTTCTCCAATATCCGGGCAGAGTTGTAGCCGGCGAGATTTTGCTTGACGGTGAAAATCTTCTGGATAAAACAAAGAAAGAAATGGATGAGATCAGAGGAAATCGCATATCTATGATTTTCCAGGAACCGATGACCTCGCTCAATCCTGTATATACAATAGGAAAACAGGTATCAGAAGCAATTTTGATACACGAGAACGTCTCCAAGGCTGAGGCCAAAGAGCGTGCTATAGATATTTTCCGAAAAGTAGGTATTCCGGAGCCGGAAAAGCGTTATAGCGTATATCCTCATCAGCTCTCCGGCGGACTTCGCCAGCGTGTCATGATAGGAATGGCCATGGTCTGCAATCCACAGCTTATGATAGCGGACGAGCCGACTACGGCGCTTGATGTAACGATAGAGGCTCAGATACTGTATTTGATGAAACAGCTGCAAAAGGATCAGGGTACAGCAGTCATCATGATCACGCATAACCTGGGCGTAGTAGCAGAATTTTGCGACTATGTATATGTAATGTACGCAGGCAAGATCATGGAAGAAGCGTCTGTTGTAGACCTCTTTAAATCGCCAAAGCATCCTTATACCTTCGGCCTTATGAATTCCATACCGAAGATGACAGAGCAAAAAGAAGAGCTGTACACCATCAAGGGCCTTGTACCTAATCTTCTCAACCTGCCGCAGGGCTGCCGCTTCTGCCCACGCTGCGAAAAGGCCATGAAGGTCTGCACGATGTACGAGCCAGAGCTTTATGAGACTGAGGATGGGCATAAGGTAAGATGCTTCCTGTACAACAAGGAGGTGATGAACAGTGGAAAATAAAAAGGTTCTTGTCGAGGCTATAGACCTGACAAAGGAATTTAAGACTGTATCCAGCTCCTGGGGAAAGAGCAAGGGCATTGTCCACGCTGTTACAGATGTAAATCTAAAGGTCTACGAGGGTGAGACTCTCGGTGTTGTAGGTGAGTCCGGCTGCGGAAAATCCACACTTGGAAGATTGCTTCTTCATCTGCTTGAGCCTACAAGAGGCAGCGTCATCTTCGATGGTCAGGATTTGAGCAAGCTTAAGATCGAGGAACTGCGTGATATGCGTAAGCAAATGCAGATGGTTTTCCAGGATCCGTATGCTTCATTGAATCCAAGACTCAAGATAAGAGATATAGTGGCAGAACCGCTCTTTACGCATAAGCTTGTAAAGACAAAGGCAGAGGCGGATGCTATCGTAGAGGATCTTTTGAGAAAGTGCGGTATACGTCCGGAATTTATGTTCCGTTATCCGCATCAATTTTCCGGTGGTCAGCGACAGCGTGTGAGCATCGCAAGAGCTTTGGCTCTGAATCCAAGGCTCATCGTCTGCGACGAACCGGTATCGGCTCTCGACGTATCCATACAGTCCCAGATTTTGAATTTGCTGGGTAAGCTGCAGGCTGAGAGAAATCTCACATATATTTTCATCTCGCATGACCTTTCCGTAGTGCGTTATCTTTCGGATCGCGTATGCGTGATGTTCCTCGGAAAGATTTGTGAGCTGGGCGTGACAAGGGATATATATGCGGATCCTTTGCATCCTTATACAAAATTCCTTCTGGATGCGGTACCTATTCCGGATCCTGAGCGGAAGAGAGAATCCAAGGAAATGCTGACCGGCGAAATCCCGAGCCCGGTAAATCCGCCGAGCGGCTGCTATTTCCGCACAAGATGCCCGCATGCTTGCGAGCGCTGCGCGCAGGAGGCTCCGGCTCTCAAGGAAGTAAAACCGGGACGCTTTGTGGCGTGTCATTTAGTTCAGCCTGAGAACAAATGACTTGCACATGGATGTTCGGCCTACACCTACCTTCGGGACCAAATCGACTTACACATGGTCCCTCAGGCAGCTTAGGCCTCACTACATATGGAAAACTTAGAGATTATCCCTCAGGCAGCTTGGGCCTCAAAGAATAATATAATAGTATAAAAACGACAGGCCATGTGCTTATCATTTGGGTATAGTGAGCGTATAGAAACGGATACCGGCTGATGAGTATGTGGTCTGTGTTTTTATGACAATTTAGTTCGCGAGTACCCGCAATTTTGTATCGAAAAGGCACAGGGGGTACTTTACAAAATCCGTTCATATATGATAAAATATCCGCAGGCAGCTTGAGCCAAACGACTTTTTAATAGCAATTTTAGAGAATATATAAATATATGAGAAAGGAGACGGAAAAACTAAATGCTTTTTGATTTGATTGATCAATACAGAGGTCTGCCGAAGCAGGTGTACATTATTCTGATAGCTCGTACAGTCGCGGCGATGGGCGCCTTTGTATATTCCTTTGTCACGATGCTGCTCAGCACGAGGCTGGGATTGAGCGATCAGACGGTCAGCTATTTTCTATTCGGCCTTTCGCTGAGCTATATGCCGGCGGCCGTCATAGGTGGCAAGCTGGCGGATAAGTTCAACAGAAAGCATGTCTATATCATCTGTCTTCTGATTACGGACACAAGTTTTTTCATAGGCGGATTTTATTGCAATACGATAGCCATCGTGGGCTTCATCATGGTAGGCTTTTTCTGCATGAATATGGCAAATCCGGTAATGTCCGCCATGATGATGGACATCACAAATCCAAAAAACAGGCAGGAAAGCATGTCCCTTTGCTATCTCGGGCTGAATCTCGGCATAGCGATAGGACCGCTCATCGCAGGCTTTCTGTTTGAAAATTACACAAGCTGGATATTCTGGGGACAGGCAATTATAAATATGATGGCCATGCTGATTTTAGGCTTCGGAATAAAGGATCAAAGACCAAATGCCGAAGAGCTCTCCGCACTTGAGGCCGATTCAGAGCGAAGCCTTGAGCGCGGCAGCGACGGCACCTTGCTTCAGGAGCTTAAGAAGCGTCCTATTATATTTATGTTTGCGCTTTTTGGGATAGGGTATACCTTCTCCTATGCGCAGATTTCCTACGTAATGCCGCTTCACCTCGCGGATTCCTTTGGCTCGGCAATTGCCTCCAAATACGTGGGCATGATATCCTCGATAAACGGCCTGTCTGTATTCATACTTACGCCGCTCATGGTGCTGCTTTTCAAGAAAAATCACTCGTTGAAAAATATCGCGATGGCGGGCGTATGGTATGCGATAGGTTTTGGCCTGTATTCGATCGCGCCGAGCATTCCGATAATACTCGCGCTCGTGGTCGTGTGGTCCACGGGAGAGGTGATGTGCTCGGCAAATTGCGGAGTATTTATTGCAAACAACGCTCCGGCCACGCATCGCGCGAGATTTCAGTCCATCTACGACATAATGCAGGGACTCGGACGCGCGACAGGTCCGATACTTATGGGGGTATTTCTCAGAACGCATGACTTCAGAGCCGCATGGGTATTGGTATTCTTTGTATGCATGGCCTCGGCGGCGGGAAATTACTTTCTGTATAGGCATTGTACAAAAACACAAAAAAGGAGAAATGGGAAATGAGTATAATAGTAGCAGCTACACAAAACAAGGACAAGATAAAGGAAATAGAAGCCATCACAAAGGAATTTGGCATGAATGTGATTTCAAGAGATGAGGCCGGAGTACCAAAATTTGAAATTGAAGAGGATGGCGAGACCTTTGAGGAAAATTCCTTCAAGAAGGCCAATGAAATCATGAAGGTCTGCGGCGAGATCACAATAGCAGACGATTCGGGTCTGATGGTGGACGCGCTTTCGGGCGAGCCGGGAGTATATTCCGCGCGATATGCGGGAGAGGATTGCACCTATGAGGACAACAACAGAAAGCTGCTCGCAAGTCTTAAGGGCGTGCCTTATGAAAAGAGGACGGCGCGCTTTGTGTCAGTGATCACGATGGTATATCCTGACGGCAGAAAGATAGTAGCGCGCGGCGAATGCGACGGCCATATCACTGAGGAGATAAAGGGCACAGGCGGCTTCGGCTATGACCCTCTCTTTGTGCCGGAGGGCTTTGACAAGACCTTTGGCGAGCTTACGCCGGAAGAAAAGAATAGAATAAGCCACAGAGGAAAGGCTCTTATGCTGCTTCGCGAAAAGCTGAAAAGTGAGGAGCTTGCGCGTTGATGGCTAAAAAAATGAGCAGGGAGCGATTCCGGAGAATGGTAATTCTTGGAATTGCTCAGTTTCGCGATCCCTTTTATCAGGGCTTTGCGGCGCAGCTGGCCTTTTACTTCCTGCTGTCTATTGTGCCGATGATTATCGTATTTTCGCAGCTGCTTGGTGTATTTGATATTTCGCTCGAATTTTTAAATGAGTGGGTGGAGAGGCGGCTTGGCAGCGAATTTGCCGGAATTGGTATAATTGACAGCCTGCTTTCATATTCGAGCACAGGCACGATGAATTTCTTCTTTATATTGATGGCAGTATGGGCGGCCTCCAGAGCACAATTTTCCATGGCACGCATCGCAAATTATACAATGAGCGGTGGCAGGACTACGGGAGGATACTTCGCTGAGCGCTTCCGCGCGATAAAAACCATCGTGCTGACGCTGTTTACACTGGCTTTTGCGCTCATCATATTGGTATATGGCGAAATTCTTCTGGATTTTTTCACAGGCCTGATAACGCAGACCACGGGCGTGAGGATACAGATAAGCAGGATTTGGCTCTTGCTGCGCTGGCCGGTGGCCATGGTGCTATATTTTATGATGGTAAGCTACAACTATTATATGCTGCCAAAGGAGAGAGTGCCATTTAAAAGCCTGATTCCGGGCAGCATTTTCGGCTCGGTGGCCATGCTCCTTGTCACGCTTTGGTTTATGTATGTGCAAAACAACATGCTGAATTACGACATACTCTACGGCTCCATGGCCTCGGTTGTGGCGCTGCTCTTCTGGTTTTATTTCCTGGCCTGGGCGCTTGAGCTCGGCGTGCTCTTCAACAAAGTCTGGGCGGATACGAGCGCTGAGTAGATAAAATGGCATCCGCAGCAGCCGGATATAAATTTCAAAAAATAATAAAGCAGACCAAAAGTGAAATTTTGGCCTGCTTTTTCAATAGCGTCAAAAGAGCATACATGCCTAAGCTTATTTCTTGAAAACCCTTACTGAGAGTATTCCGTCTATGGCGAGGGCCTCTGCAAGCTTGTCCTCGTCAATGTCGGAGTCGATGTCCAGCATCGTATAGGCATAATTGCCGCGGCTCTTATTCAGCAGATTTTCGATATTTATGCCGAGGTCTGCAAGTATTCCCGTGATTTTTCCGAGCATAGTCGGGATATTTTTATTTATAATGCAGATTCTTGCGCAGTTTGTAAGCTTTCCGAGGCTGCACGCGGGCATGTTTACGGAATTTTCGATATTTCCGCTTTCGAGGTAGTTTCTGATTGCGGCAACTGCCTTCTTTGCGCAATTGTCCTCGGCTTCCTCAGTGGAGGCGCCCAGGTGCGGCGTGTAGAAGACATTCTTATGTCCGAATACCTTATTTGTCGGGAAGTCAGTGATGTATTTTCTGAGCTTTCCGCTGTCCAGAGCCGCCAGCACATCATCCTCGACAGCAAGCTTGTCACGCGAGTAATTTATGAGCACCGCGCCATCCTTCATCTTTGATATAAAATCGGCATTGATCATGCCCTTTGTATCGTCTCTTACAGGCACATGCACGGATACATAGTCACATTTAGGAAGTATATCATCAAGCTCTGTTACAAAAGGAATGGTATTTGACATATCATGAGCAGCGATTACTGACATATATGGCGCATATCCTGTAACCTTCATTCCGAGATCCTCGCAGGCATTTGCCACGAGCACTCCTATAGCACCCAGACCGATAATGCATATGGATTTTCCATAGAGCTCGTTTCCGGCAAATTTTCCCTTGCCCTTTTCTACGGCCTTTGCGATATTCTCCTCATCGCCGAGGCTGCCTACCCAATCGAGAGCACCCGCGAGGTTTCTCGCATCCATGAGCATAGCGGCTACCACAAGCTCCTTTACGGCATTTGCGTTTGCGCCCGGAGTATTGAATACAACTATGCCCTGCTCCGCACAGCGGTCGAGCGGAATGTTATTTACACCGGCTCCGGCTCTTGCGATGGCCATGAGATTTGGTGAAAAATCCATAGTGAGCATATCCTGGCTTCTTACGAGGATTCCGTTTGCCTCGTTTAGATCCTCTGTGATCTGATAGTCATCCGTAAAGTCGGCAAGACCTACGGGTGAAATTTTGTTTAAAGTAGCAATTTTATACATAAAGCACCCCTAAAGTAAAAAATTTTTAAATAAATCACGCTTTGTGAAAATGTATATATTCGTGAAAGCGTAAAATTATTTGCCCAATATGCCTATTCTACCACTTTACCCGAGCGACGTAAAGTGGTAAAATAATGATAAGTTTTGCCTTTTGCATGTAGAAGGGCAGCATACAGATAACTTTTGGAGGTGGGATAATGAATACAGAAAACAGAGTATACAATTTTTCAGCAGGTCCGTCCATGCTGCCGCTCGGCGTCATTGAGGAAGCTGCGGAAAATCTTGCAAATTACAAGGGCTGCGGACAGTCTGTTATGGAGATGAGCCACAGATCAAAGGACTTCGAGGCGATTATACAGGATGCCGAGAAGAACTTGAGAGATCTTATGAATATTCCGGACAACTACAAGGTAATGTTTTTGCAGGGCGGCGGCACATTGCAATTTGCTATGGTACCGCTCAATCTCATGAGAAATTCCAAGAAGGCCGACTACATCGTAACAGGCACCTGGGCAAAGAAGGCAGCCGCGGAAGCAAAGAAATTCGGAGATGTAAATATCGTAGCGTCCTCCGAGGACAGCAAGTTTTCATATATTCCGCGCGTAGACAAGAGCAGCTTCAGAGCTGACGCTGATTATGTACATATCACATACAACAATACAATCTACGGCACACATTACTCCTTCGTTCCGGACACAGGCGACATTCCTCTCGTAGCTGATATGTCATCCTGCATCCTTTCCGAGGATATAGACGTTACAAAATTTGGACTCATCTATGCCGGCGCTCAGAAAAACGTAGCTCCCGCGGGTGTGACCATCGTCATAGTAAGAGAGGACCTGCTGGGCTTTGCTGACAAAAACTGCCCTACATACCTGGACTACAAAATTCACGCGGACAATGGCTCGATGTACAACACACCTCCTTGCTTCTGCATCTACATCGCGGGCGAAGTATTCAAGGAGATCAAGGCAAAGGGCGGCGTAGCCGCTATGCACGAGGCGGACGTAAGAAAGGCTGAAAAGCTGTATAACTACATAGATGAAAGCAAGCTCTTCAAGGCACCTGTCGCAAAGGAAGACAGATCCCTTATGAACGTCGTATTTGTAACGGGCGACGCGGATCTCGACAAAAAATTTATCGCGGAGGCAAAGGCAGAGGGCCTTGTAAACCTCGGCGGCCACCGCTCAATAGGCGGCATGAGAGCCAGCATCTACAACGCTATGCCGGAAGAAGGCGTAGACAAGCTCATAGCCTTTATGAAGAAATTTGAGGCAGAAAATGATAGGAGAAATTAAAAGGTGAAGTATTTTATTTTGGTACCCGATGGGGCAGGGGATGACAAGGTAGAAGCGCTCGGAGGAAAGACTCCTCTTGAGGTCGCAAAAATAGACAATATAAACGCGGCGGCGGCCGTAGGCGAGGTCGGCACGGTAAAGACCATTCCGGACGGTGTGGCACCGGGAAGCGATGCCGCAAACCTTTCGGTAATGGGCTACAATCCGGCCGTTTACCTTACGGGACGTTCACCGCTTGAGGCGGCCAGCATAGGCATAGATATGTCCGACACAGACGTGGCATTCAGGACAAATATCATTACGCTTGAGAGAGCGGACGGCACACCGGCACAGACGGGAGACAATTATGACGATCTCATCATAAAGGATCACAGCTCCGGCGACATCACAACAGCTGAGGCCGATGAGCTCATAAAGGCCGCAAATGAGCATTTCGAAAACGAAATTATCAAGTTCTACACGGGAGTAAGCTACCGCCATTGCATGATAGTGCATGAGGGCAGTACTGCTTACCAGCTTACACCGCCGCACGACGTGCTCGGCAGAAGAGCGGGCGACTACCTTCCACAGGGCGCAGGCGTAGAATTTATCACAAACATGATGAAGGAGAGCTTCAAATTCTTAAACGACCATCCGGTAAATGTCGAGAGAAGAAAGAAGGGCCTCAATCCCGCAAATACACTCTGGATATGGGGTCAGGGCAAAAAGCCCGCGCTTTCATCCTTCTATGACAAGTATGGCATCACGGGCACGGCGATTTCGGCAGTAGACCTCATAAAGGGCATCGCAATCTGCGCCGGACTCGACTCCGTGGACGTAGAGGGCGCTACAGGCACACTCCATACAAATTACGAGGGCAAGGCAAAGGCCGCAATCGAGGAATTCAAAAAAGGCAAGGACTTTGTATACATGCACCTTGAGGGCACGGACGAATGCTCCCACCAGGGCGACATGGAGGGCAAGATTACATGCATGGAAAATATTGACAGGCTTGTATTCGCGCCGATTTTCGACTACCTCAAGAGCACAGGCGAGGAATTCCGCGCACTCGTAGTGCCTGATCACAGGACACCTCTTGCCATAAGGACACACTCCTCAGACCCGGTACCTTTCGTAATCTACGACAGCACAAAGCTCACAGAGGCCGACGCAAGCAAGAAATTTGCCGAGGTTTCCGGTGAAAAGGGCGCGTACTTTGACAGCGGCTTTGCATTGGCGGACTACTTCTTCAGAAAGTAAAGCAATGACAGAGATGAGGAAAAAAATATTTACATTTGCGCTGGCACTGGCCATAACAGTGTCAGCGTTTTCAGGAATGCATATCGCAGGCCTTGACAGCTCTTTTGCGGAAACGGCGGAGCCCGTGCTCGAGGGCGAGGGCGCCATACTTATCGACGCGACCTCGGGCGAGATACTCTACAGCAAAAATGCCGACAAGCAATTTGAGCCGGCGAGCACTACAAAAATGACAACCTGCATACTCGCGCTTGAAAACCTGGATCCCGAGGAGCTTATTCCGATAGACCAGGAGATTTCATTTACAGAAGGCAGCAGAATCTACCTGCTTGAGGGCGAGCAGATTACGGCAAAGGATGTCGTATACGGACTCATGCTCGAGTCCGCGAATGACAGCGCCATAGCGATTGGGAAGGCCATCTCCGGCACAACGGACGAGTTTGTAAAGCTCATGAATGAAAAGGTCAAGGAGATAGGCGCAAAAAATACAAATTACGTAAATCCAAACGGCCTGCACGTGGAAGGACATCTCTCCACGCCTTATGACCTTGCGATGATCGCAAGATATTGCATGAAAAATGAAGATTTCCGCAAGATCGTCTCCACATACCAATATACCGTGGCGGCTACAAATTTGCAGGATACAAGATACTTCCACAATACAAACCGCTTGCTCTACGATGTCGCAAATGAGGTAGTGGTAAACGGTGTGTCCAGAATCTGTAAATATGACGGAATCCTGGGTATAAAGACAGGATATACAAGTCACGCGGGCGGCTGCCTTGTGGCCGCGGCACAGAGAAATGGCACGACTCTCATAGCCGCAGTTATGAAATCCTCTGAGATGGGACGCTTTGCGGATTGTATAGCGCTCATGGACTGGGGCTTTGAGAATTACTATTCGTATAAGGTAGATCTGACAGGCGACAGCGAGGCACTTACAAATGCCGGCATAGACGTCTCCAAGGGAGAGGCTGCGGCCAATTCGGAGGCAGCCGCAAGCGAGGATGACTCGGAGACAGCCGCAAGCGACGCCGTTTCCGCAGAGGACGAGAGCGGCTCAACAGACACAGGCGAGGCTGCGCTCGAGGTCTCCGCGGCGACATTTGGCGAGCTTACTGAGGGCAGAATTCTCGGAAGCGTAAAGGTACGGGGCGGTGCTGTAAAAAGCGTGCTTGTGCGGGCTGATTCCGACACATACAGCGTGACATTGCCAAAGGAGGCCTCAAAGTCCGTAATCACAACGAAGATAACGCTTGACAAGGTGAAGGCTCCACTTGAGGAGGGCCAGCAGGTAGGCAAAATCTCCGTGCTTGAGACGGGCGATGTGATAGCCGAGATTCCTATAAGGGCGACAGCCGCTGTCGAAAAGGGCGGCGTGCTTTCAAATATCGGAATTTCTGACTCGATAGCAAAGGTTATCTGGATAGTGCTTACAATTTTGGCAGTCATCGTGGTAGTTTTATGGCTCGTGCTGATGGAGCTTAAGCGCAGACACAAGAAGCGCAAGAAGGCAAGGCGCGCACAGAAAGCCATGGAGATCGCCATGGAAAGACACAGAAAACAGCAAGACCAAGAACAGAGAAAGTGGCCGTATTGATGTTTGATATAAAGGAAAATTTGAAGAAACTCCCGACTTGTCCGGGAGTTTATCTTCATAAGGATAAATTGGGACAGGTGATATACGTGGGCAAGGCGGTCTCGCTGAAAAACCGCGTAAGCCAGTATTTCCAACAGTCGAGAAATCGCGACCCGAAGGTGGCTGCCATGGTGAGCCACATAGAGGAATTTGAATATATAACCTGCGCGACCGAGATGGAGGCGCTCATTTTGGAGTGCAATCTCATAAAAAAGTACATGCCAAAGTACAACATCCTGCTGCGCGACGACAAGACCTATCCGTATATAAAGGTGACGGTGAATGAGGATTTTCCAAGGCTTTTCAAGACGCGGCAGCTTGATAGGGACGGCGCAAAATACTATGGTCCGTATTCGGACGCGGGCGCGGTGAATCAAATCGTGGATTTCTTAAATGACATATGCGTTCTCAAGCGCTGCTCGGCAAGGCGTTTTCCGGAGGGCTTCAGGCCCTGTCTGAATTTTCACATAGGCAAGTGCAAGGGCGTGTGCGGCGGGCATATTTCAAAGGAGAAGTATGCCGAAAATCTGCGCGGCGCTCTGGAATTTTTAAATGGCAGGGAAAAGCCGCTTCTGGATTATCTGACGGCTGAGATGCAGGCGGCGGCGGAGACGATGGAATTTGAAAAGGCCGCGGAATATCGCGATCTCATCACGGCGGCGCGTGCCCTCGGTGAAAAGCAGAGAGTGACGATATTGGGCGCAAGCGACTTTGACATAGTGCTGACCGCAAAGAGTGCTGCGGCGAGCTATGCGGTGATATTTTTTGTCAGAGATGGGAAACTTTCGGGACGCGAGGCCTTTCCTATGCAGGCGGATGAGACAGACGAGGCGGGCGAGCTTGCTTCGGCATTTATAAAGCAATATTACGGCGAGCAGGGCGTGCTGCCGAGGGAGATTCTTTTGGCTGCGGCGCTTCCTGACGCGGAGCTGACCGAAAAATATCTTTCGGAGCTTCGAGGCAGTCAGGTGAAGATTTTTGTGCCGCAAAGAGGCGACAAGAAGGCACTTTTGGACCTTGCGCGCCGGGACCTTGTGGAGCTTGTCAAGACCATAGATGAGCGCGAAAAGAACCGCCGCGAGCGCAGTCAGTCCCTTCAAAGCGAGATTAAGAAGCTGCTCACTCTCTGGGCAGGCGATCAGAGGGCTTTGGATTCTGCCGCGGAGACTGCGCCGCTTGCGGAAACTGCGGAGCTTGCGGAAACTGCGCCGTTTCCGCATGAGAGCGGAGAGTATCGCATGGAGGCCTACGACATTTCAAACACAAATGGCGTGGATACGGTGGGCGCAATGGTGGTATTTGTAGGCGCAAGGCCGCTCAAAAAGGCCTACCGCAGATTCAAGGTGCATACAGAAGGGCCGGATGATTACGCGAGCCTGCAGGAGGTGCTCTATCGCAGGCTAAAGCGCGCGGCTGAGGGCGATGCGGGCTTTGCGACGCTTCCGGACGTATTTTTGATGGACGGCGGCAAGGGACAGGTGAGCGCGGCTGAGCAGGTGCTTTCGGCGTTTGCGCAGGCAGAGAAAGCGCGGCCACCGGAGGAGCGTATTTTAAAACGCAAAATCCCTGTATGGGGCATGGCAAAGGATGACCACCACAGGACGCGCGCGCTCATTTGGAAGCAGGGCGAGGAATTTCGTGAGATTGAGCTTCGCGAGAGACCGCTGCTTTTCAAGTACATGGGCACGGTGCAGGAGGAGGTCCACCGCTTTGCGATAGAATATCACCACGGCCTGCGCGCAAAGAGTGTGCAGGGCTCGCTCCTTGACAATATTCCGGGCATAGGACCGGTGAAGAGGAACGCTCTGCTGGCACATTTTGGCAGTATAGACAATATAAAAAAGGCAGGCGAGGAGGAGCTTGCGATGGTGGATGGCATCACCGAAAAATTGGCCGAAAATATATATAAATTTTTTCATTGATAAATTTATATTTCAATGGTAGAATGTTTGGAGAGAGCCATTTGAAAAAATGAACGTAGAATTTATGGAGGATTATAGTTATGGCTGAAAATGAAAAGAATGTCAATACAGAGCTTGAGGATGACCGCGAATATATTACGCTGGAATTTGATGACGGCGAGGATATTGAATGCGAAATTATGGGTATCTTCGAATGCAACGGCAAGGAATATATAGCACTTATTCCAGACGACGGCTCAGACGATGTCTACATCTACGGCTACAATGAGATAAATGATTCGGAATTTGAGCTTGTGGATATAGAGGACGACGATGAATTCCAGGCAGCTGTAGACGAATTCGACGCGATAGTTGCTGAGCAGGCATAGCGGTCGCGCAGGTTTGCGGGCATAGAAAAAGACGCGGAAACGGCGGAGCCTCGGGGAAAAAGCCTCAAGGCTCTGTTTTTTGGTGTGCTTTTGCGGTACAGTATAAAATAATATAACATAAAGGGGCAGTGTAGAATATGAAAACCTATGACATAGTGATAGCGGGCGCGGGAGCAGCGGGAGTATTTCTCTCGTATGAGCTTACAAAGATAGACAATAACGCGAAAATTATAATGATAGATAAGGGCAGAGCTTTGGAAAAGAGGCAGTGTCCTATAAAGCTCGGAAAGACAGACAGCTGCATCAGATGCACTCCTTGCCATATCATGAACGGATATGGCGGAGCCGGTACGCTTTCCGACGGAAAATACAATATCACAACGAAGTTTGGCGGCGATTTGCATGCATATGTGGGCGTGGACAAGGCCATGGAGCTTATGGAATACGTGGACAGTGTGCTGTGCAGCATGGGCGGAGCTGAGGCGAAGCTCTATTCTACGGGAAATTCTCAGCTCAAGACAAAGGCTTTGCAGAACAATCTCAACCTGCTGGACGCGAAGGTAAGGCATCTGGGCACAGACAGAAACGTACAGATTCTCCAGAAAATGTATGAATATTCCAAGGACAGAGTCGATATGGCCTTCGGAGAGACGATAAATGATGTAGAAAAGCTTGAAGGCGGCGGTTTTATCGTGCGCACCGATAAGGATGAGTATAAGTGCCAGGATCTGGTGCTGGCTACAGGCCGCTCCGGTTCAAAGTGGATAGCCTCCGTATGTGACAAGCTCGGAATAGGACAGAAGTCAAACCGTGTGGATATAGGCGTGCGTGTGGAGCTTCCCGCTGAGATTTTCAAGCATATCACGGACGATGTATACGAAAGCAAGCTTGTATACAAGACCGACAAGTACAACGATATGGTCCGCACCTTCTGTATGAATCCTTACGGTGAGGTCGTAGCCGAGAATACAAATGGCATTGTGACCGTAAACGGCCACAGCTACGCGGATCCGGCGCTTCGCACGGAGAATACGAATTTTGCGCTGCTCGTATCCAATAATTTTACGGAGCCTTTTAAGAACAGCAATGAGTATGGTGAGTCCATAGCAAGGCTTTCGAATATGCTCGGCGGCGGCGTGCTTTTGCAGAGGTTTGGAGATCTTGTAAAGGGCAGGAGAAGCAGCGAGCGCAGAATGCAAAAGAGCTTTACAAGGCCTACGCTCAAGGCGACGCCGGGAGATCTTTCCCTCGTGATGCCAAAGAGACAGCTTGATGATATAATCGAGATGATCTACGCGCTCGATAAGATCGCGCCGGGTACCGCAAATGAAGACACCTTGCTTTATGGCGTAGAAGTAAAATTCTACAACTCAAAGGTAGAGGTGGACAGCAATCTGGAGACAGCTGTAAAGGGTCTGTATGCCCTGGGGGACGGCTCAGGTGTGACACATTCACTCTCACAGGCCTCGGCCTCCGGCGTATATGTAGCGCATATACTGGCGGAGAAATATCGCTGATCAGCTGCTGGCGCTTAGCAGCTGACAGCTAATAGCAAACTGCCGGTCGCGGCGACAATGTACAAAATTAAAAACAAGACCTTTTTTGAAGCAAAGGGCTTGTTTTTTTTTTAACTTTCTAATATAATATCGTAGGTGTATTC
>CAVHIG010000001.1:0-21443 GCA_963636105.1 Anaerovoracaceae bacterium | reverse complement strand
GGTGTATTCTGTACATACAGGGTGTGCATGTGAATATATCAATTAATAGTTATTTTAAATTAGGAGGATTAAATGGGCACTATCTTTTTTCTAATTGTATTTGCACTGGTAGTTGCTTTGGCTCTTTTGGTTCTCAAAACTGATGGCGCAAGAGATATTATCGTCAAGCTTGGCGCGCTTGTATTAGCTGCCGGCTCCATATTCCTTGCGGTTTCGTACTTCGGCACTGGCGAAGAATATTTCGTCATAGATGCCGGCGTCAGTGGCATAATCAGCAAGCTCATGCTTGCGATAGAAATCTGCCTTGCTGTCGTTGTCATCGTGCTTGGTATCAAGTACAAGAAGTATCTGGCTTCAGTTTTGTCACTTATCCAGACTCCGCTTATGATCTGGTTTGAGCTGAGCACCGGTCACGGTATCGAAGTCGCAAACGACATGTATATCGACAGACTTTCAATCATCATGGTTCTGATCATAGGTATAATCGGAAGCATGATCTGCGTATATGCTACGGCATATATGAAGGATTTCCAGCATCACCACGCAAGTGAGCCGGACAGAAGACCTTGGTTCTTCTTCCTGATGTTCATCTTCTTGTCGGCAATGTTTGGAATCGTTACTTCAAACAACCTTTTGTGGATGTACTTCTTCTGGGAGATCACAACACTTTGTTCGTTCTTCCTCATCGGATTTACAAAGACTCAGGAAGCTGTAAACAACTCCTTCAGAGCACTCATCATGAACCTGCTCGGCGGACTTGGTTTTGCTTTCGGTATCATCACACTGGGCACTTATTTCGATACGCTTGAGCTCTCCGTACTTATTTCATACGGTCAGGCAGGCTATGGCGCATTCCTCGTACTCCCTGTAGCATGTCTCGCATTTGCTGGTATCACAAAGGCTGCACAGATGCCGTTCAACAGCTGGCTTCTGGGCGCTATGGTTGCACCTACACCTACATCGGCACTTCTCCACTCATCCACAATGGTAAAGGCCGGCGTATTCCTTATCCTGAAGCTTGCTCCTTGTCTTGGCTGGAACGGCGCAGGACTCATGGTTATGATGGTAGGCGGCATCACATTCCTTATGGCATCATTTGCTGCTATCACTCAGAGCAACGCAAAGAGAGTACTCGCTTATTCCACAGTTGCAAACCTCGGTTTGATCGTAACTTGCGGTGGTATAGGCACATATGCTTCAGTATGGGCAGGTATCATGCTCATCATATTCCATGCTATCACTAAGTCTCTCCTGTTCCTCTGCGTAGGTACAGCAGAGCACAACATCGGTTCAAGAGACATCGAAGACATGGACGGACTCTTTGGAAGACTTCCAAGACTGGCTGCTTTCATGATGGTAGGTATCTCCGCGATGTTCCTTGCTCCTCTGGGCATGCTCATCTCAAAGTGGGCTTCCATGGTAGCATTTATCGATTCAGGAAACCTCATTCTCGTAGCTATCATCTGCTTCGGTTCCGCGGTAACCGCGTTCTACTGGACAAAGTGGCTGGGCAAGCTCTCAGCGATCATGGCTGCAAGAGAAAACATACAGGGCAACATCCACAAGGAAGAGTGGTTTGTACTCGGTACACTCGTAACTCTCTCTGTAGTTGTATGCCTCATCTTCCCGCTTGTATCTACGGCCATCGTAGTGCCTTACCTTCAGAGCGTATTTGCTACAGTTTCTGAGCTGGCACTCTCCACAGGCAATATGTACATCATGAGCGCAATGCTGGCACTTGTAATTCTTCTGCCGCTGCTCTTCATGGGAAAGACAAAGAAGAAGATCGTTCCTATCTACATGGCTGGTGTAAATCAGGGCGACAATCTCACATTCAGAAACTCACTTCAGGGTAAGACTGAAGTATCACTCAGAAACTGGTACATGCAGGATATCTTTGATGAGAAGAAGATGAATATGATAGGCGGAATTCTGTCTGTCGTAATGATGCTTTATGTATTCGTTCAGCTGGTAGGAGGTGTGTTATAATGACAAAAATAATAATTGGTGTAATAGCATACCTGATCCTTGCTCCGATTATCGGTGGCTTCCTCTCCGGTCTTGACAGAGTATTCTCCGCAAAGATGCAGGGAAGAAAAGGACCTTCCGTATTCCAGGCTTACTGGGACGTACTGAAGCTGACTGAGAAAGAAGGAATCACTGTAAATACAGTGCAGGACTTCTATGTAATGTGCTTCTTCATCTTTGTGGTCATCACAGGCTGCTTCTTCTTCGCAGGCGGAGATCTGCTCCTCGTGATATTCACATTGACACTGGCAAGCGTATTCCTCATCGTAGCGGCATTCTCCTCAAATTCACCTTACGCACAGATGGGTGCTGAGAGAGAGCTTCTTCAGATGATGTCTTATGAGCCTATGGTTCTTTTGACAGCTGTTGGCTTCTATATCTATACAGGCAGCTTTGATGTAGCAGTGATCGCTTCAGGTGACCACATGGCATTCCTGCCTATGATCGGTATTTTCTTCGGCTTCCTGTTTATCATGACTATCAAGCTGAGAAAGTCACCTTTCGACCTTTCAATGTCACACCATGCGCACCAGGAATTGGTAGGCGGTCTCAAGACTGAGTTCTCAGGCAAGACCTATGCCCTCCTTGAGGTTGCTCACTGGTATGAAAACGTATTCCTTCTCGGAATAATCTACCTCTTCTTTGCTAATGGCACAGTATGGGGTTCTGTAATAGGCGTTGTTGTTGCTCTTCTTTCATACTTCTTTGAAGTACTCATCGACAACAACTTTGCAAGAATGAAGTGGGACGTTGCTTTGAAGAGCTCTTGGGGTGTAGCTATCACTCTTGGCTTTGTCAATGTATGCGTACTCTATTTTATGGCTTAAGGAGGTGTAGAAATGTCATATGTAACAAAATCACCGTGGGTCATTCACTACGACGGTTCGAGCTGCAACGGTTGTGACATTGAGGTACTGGCATGTCTTACACCTGTATACGATGTAGAGAGATTTGGTATTATCAATACCGGTAATCCAAAGCATGCTGATATCTTCCTTGTAACAGGCTCCGTAAATGAGCAGAACAAGGATGTCGTAAAGCAGATTTACGAGCAAATGCCGGAGCCTAAGGTTGTAGTAGCCATAGGTATCTGCGCAAATACTGGCGGAGTTTTCAGAAGCTGCTACAATGTCATGGGCGGCGTAGACAAGGTAATTCCTGTAGACGTATACGTACCGGGCTGCGCTGCAAGACCTGAAGCCATCATCGACGGCGTTGTAAAGGGTCTTGGAGTATTGGCAGAGAAGAGAGCCGCTATGGACAAGAAGGGGGTAGAATAATATGGATGAGAAGAAATATCTTATACAGGACTTTGTGACTGTAGAAGCCTCCGATCTCTTGGATACAGTAGCTTCCTTGAAGGAACAGGGATATCGTCTGGGTCAGGCTTGCTGCACGACTCTTGAGGATCATCTTGAGATAACATACTCATTTGATAAGGACCATGTGCTGCACAATCTGCACCTGTGCCTGCCAAAGGTAAATCCTGAGGTTATGAGTATCACCGGAATCATCTGGTCTGCATTTATCTATGAAAATGAGATGCACGACCTCTTCGGCGTAACATTCAAGCACTCTGAGCTTGATTACGGCGGAAACTTCTTCCGCATCGCTGAGAAGACTCCTTGGAACAAGGATGCCTGCGCAGTTTCCGCAGAGGAGCCTGCCGCGGCAGTTGCTGAAGAAAATACTACAGAACAGTAAGAAAGGAAGGTAGAAAACATGGGTAAAAGAACTATTATTCCTTTCGGACCTCAGCATCCGGTACTTCCGGAGCCTATTCATCTTGACCTCGTGCTTGAGGATGAGGTAGTTGTAGACGTAATCCCGTCTATCGGCTTTATCCACAGAGGTCTTGAGAAGCTGGTGGAAAAAAAGGAATATACCGAAATGGTATATGTTATAGAGAGAATTTGCGGTATCTGCTCATTCGGCCACGGCTGGGGCGCATCCGCGGCTATTGAGGGCACGATGGACATCGAGGTTCCTGAGAGAGCTCTTTATCTCAGAACTATCTGGCATGAGCTGTCCAGAGTACACAGCCATCTTCTGTGGCTCGGACTTCTGGCAGACGGTTTCGGATTTGAATCCCTCTTTATGCATTGCTGGAGAGTAAGAGAGCAAGTACTCGATATGTTTGAAAAGACTACAGGTGGCAGAGTTATCTTCTCTGTATGCAAGGTAGGCGGAGTAAGAAAAGACGTAGACAACGAGACATTGAAGGAGATTGCAGACCACTTGCAGGCTATGAAGGCCGAGATCAAGGAGCTGACAGACGTATTTATAACTGACGTGTCCGTAAAGAACAGAACAGTTGGCGTGGGCACGATGACCTATGATGAGGCAGTGGAGCTCGGCGCGGTAGGTCCTGTTGTAAGAGGCTCCGGCGTGGTTCAGGATATGAGAACTACAGGCATCGGCGTATATGATAAGCTCGGCTTTGAGCCTATCGTAGAGACAGCAGGTGACTGCTACGCAAGAATGCTTGTCAGAATCAGAGAGCTCTTCCAGTCCATCGATTTGATTGGAAAGGCAGTTGAGCAGATTCCTGACGGTCCTGTAGATGTACCTGTAAAGGGAAATCCTACAAAGGAATTTATACTCAGAATAGAGCAGCCGAGAGGCGAGGCGTTCTTCTATGCAAAGGGCAATGGCACAAAGCACTTGTCAAGAATGAGAGTACGTACGCCGACCAACCAGAACATTCCTGCCCTTGTACATATGCTCAAGGGTTGCGATCTGGCTGACGTGCCTATTTTGGTACTTACTATAGACCCTTGCATCAGCTGTACGGAAAGGTAGGTGAGAGTAAATGGGAGCATTCAAAATTACTAAAGTTTTAATGAAAAGCTTATTCAATAAGCCGGCTACTCTCATGTATCCTGTGATTCCGAGACAGTGGCAGGAGAGGACAAGAGGTCACATCGAGATGGACGAGAGCAAGTGCATACTTTGCGGAATCTGCGCAAAGAGATGCCCTGCTGACGCTATCACTGTAGATAGAGCAGGCAGAACCTGGAGCATCGAGAGAATGGCTTGCATACAGTGCAGCGCTTGCGCGGACAATTGTCCAAAGAAGTGCCTCACTATGAAGCCTGAGTATACTACTCCGGGCGCTGAGAAGGTATGCGATACTTATTCGATACCTGAGGCTCCAAAGCCAGCACCAAAGCCAGCTCCGGCTGAGGGCGCGGCAGCTGCCGCAGCTCCTGCGGAGGATGGTCTCCACTGCGATACAGCAAACTGCGTATATTGCGGACTTTGCGCAAGGACTTGTCCTATGGGCGCTTTGACTGTAGACAGAGCTGAGAAGAAGTGGGAAGTAGACAGAGACACATGCGTATCTTGCGGTGCTTGTGTAGACAAGTGTCCGAAGAAGTGCCTTTCACTGTAGGCTTCTTATACTAGATATAGCTTTTGCGGGCTGTATCGGGCTGTATAATATGCTTTTTAGAGCGACTCACGCCATGCGGCGTGGGTCGCTTTGGGATTAAGGGCAAACATTGGAGCCGCTCCAATGTTTGCCGGTGCTTTGCCTTAGGACGGGCACAAACAGGCATAATATGTTCCAAAATAAAAACATTGAAAATGCCTGCATTAAAGGTTTACAGTTTTGTGCTGTTGTGATAAAATATGCACGTATGTGTTAGAGAAATATACAAATTTTTTTTAAGTTTTTCATGATTTTAAGGCTGCTGCCCCCGCAGTGACCTTCAAAAATAGAAAATGGAGGGAAAATGAATGACTAAAAAGTTGATGAAGACAATGGACGGAAATACCGCCGCTGCATGGACGTCATATGCGTTTACAGAAGTAGCCGGTATCTTCCCGATCACTCCGTCCTCCCCAATGGCGGAAGTGACAGACGAATGGGCTGCAAACGGTAGAAAGAATATCTTTGGACAGCCTGTAAAGGTAGTTGAGATGGAATCCGAAGCAGGTGCCGCAGGTGCTGTACACGGTTCAATTTCAACAGGCGCACTCACTACTACATATACTGCTTCACAGGGTCTGCTCCTGATGATCCCGAATATGTACAAGATCGCAGGTGAGCTGCTTCCATGCGTATTCCATGTAAGTGCGAGAGCTCTTGCTTATCACGCACTGAACATTTTTGGCGACCACTCCGATATCATGGCATGTCGTCAGACAGGCTTTGCTATGCTATGTTCAAACTCCGTACAGGAAGTTATGGACCTCGCTGCTGTAGCACACCTGTCCACAATCAAGGGTAGAGTACCATTTGTACACTTCTTCGACGGTTTCAGAACATCACACGAAATCCAGAAGGTAGAATGTACAGATTATGATGAGCTCGCAAAGCTCGTAGATTACGACGCACTCGCGAAGTTCAGAGCTGACGCTCTCAATCCTGAGCATCCTGTAATCAGAGGTACCGCTCAGAACCCTGACATTTACTTCCAGGGCAGAGAAGCAAGCAATAAGTTCTATGAGGCTCTTCCTGAAATCGTAGAAGAATATATGGCAAAGGTTAGTGAAATGACCGGCCGTGACTATAAATTATTCAATTACTATGGCGCACCTGATGCTGACAGAGTAATAATCGCTATGGGCTCCATCTGCGAGGCTGCAGAGGAAGTTATCGATTATCTGACTGCAAAGGGCGAAAAGGTAGGACTTGTAAAGATTCACCTCTACAGACCTTTCAAGGCAGACGCTTTCCTTGCTGCTATTCCAAAGACAGCAAAGAAGATCGCTGTACTCGACAGAGTAAAGGAAGTTACAGGCTTTGGTGAACCTCTCTATGTAGACACTTGCGCTGCATTCTTCAAGGCAGGACGCCAGGCTTCCATCGTAGGCGGACGTTATGGACTCGGTTCAAAGGACGTTACTCCTGCTCAGATTATGGCTGTATACGAAAACCTCAATGCTGAGGATCCGAAGAACAACTTCGTAATCGGTATCAATGACGACGTTACACACAACTCACTCGTACTTCCTGAGGAAGTAGACGTAGCGGGTGAGGGTACTGTATCCTGCAAGTTCTGGGGTCTCGGCGCAGACGGTACTGTAGGCGCAAATAAGAACTCCATCAAGATCATAGGTGACCACACTGACATGTACGCTCAGGCTTACTTCCACTATGACTCAAAGAAGTCCGGCGGCGTAACTCAGTCCCACCTGAGATTCGGCAAGAATCCTATCAGATCTACATATCTTGTAAAGACAGCTGACTTTGTGGCTTGCCACAACCAGGCTTATATACATCTCTATGATATCCTGGGCGATATCAAGGACGGCGGTACTTTCCTCCTGAACTGCGAGTGGAAGACAATAGAAGAGCTGGATGCAAATCTTCCTGCTGATGTAAAGAGAGCTCTCGCAAAGAAGCACGTAAACTTCTACGTAATCGATGCTACAGCTATCGCAGGTGAGATCGGCCTCGGAAACAGAACAAACTCCGTACTCCAGGCTGCATTCTTCAAGCTCGCAAACATCATTCCTATCGAGGATGCTGTAAAGTACATGAAGGAAGCTATCCACAAGTCATACGCAAAGAAGGGCGACGCGATCGTAAACATGAACTACGCTGCTGTAGACGCGGGCGTGGACAAGGCTGTAAAAATCGATGTACCTGCTGCATGGGCTGACGCTGTAGACGCGCCAAAGGCAGAGGATGACGCTCCTGAATTTGTAAAGAAGGTTGTAAGACCTATGACAGCTTGCAAGGGCGATGATCTCCCTGTAAGCGCATTCAATGGCAGAGAAGACGGTCACTTTGATCCGGGTACAGCTGCTTATGAGAAGCGCGGCGTAGCTGCTATGGTTCCTGAATGGGATGCTGCAAAGTGTATCCAGTGCAACCAGTGCTCATATGTATGCCCACATGCTACTATCAGACCTGTTATACTCACAGCTGATGAGCTTGCAAAGGCTCCGGAAGGCTTCGGCGCTGTAGCAGGCAAGGGCAAGGGCGTAGATCAGTATATGTTCAAGATGCAGGTATCACCTCTGGATTGCCTCGGCTGCGGAAGCTGCGCAAAGGTATGCCCTGCAAAGGACAAGGCTCTCGTAATGAAGCCGCTGCACACTCAGACTGCGGAAGCCGCAAACTGGGATTATGCAATGTCACTGCCTACAAAGGAAAATCCTCTGGACAAGTACTCTGTAAAGGGCAGCCAGTTCGAGAAGCCGCTGCTTGAGTTCTCAGGCGCATGCGCAGGCTGCGGTGAGACTCCTTATATCAAGCTCATCACTCAGCTCTTCGGAGACAGAATGCAGGTTGCAAACGCAACAGGCTGCTCCTCGATTTGGGGTGCATCCGCTCCGTCGATGCCTTATACAAAGAATGACAAGGGTCAGGGTCCTGCATGGTGCAACTCCCTCTTCGAGGACAATGCGGAATTCGGTCTCGGTATGTACGTAGGCCAGAAGCAGAGAAGAGCTGCCGTTGTAGAGAGAGCAAAGGCTCTTATCGAAAAGGGCGTAATCGCGGCTGAAGCTCAGGCTTGGCTCGATACAATGGAAGACGGTGAGGCTTCCAAGGTTACAGCTGCCGCATTCCTTGCTGCCGCAAAGGCTTATGACGGCGCGGACGCAAAGGCACTTTGCGATTCAATCGTAGAGAGCGCAGACCTCCTCGTAAAGAAGTCACAGTGGATCTTCGGTGGAGACGGCTGGGCATACGATATCGGTTATGGCGGACTCGACCATGTACTCGCATCCGGCGAGGATATCAATGTATTCGTAGTAGATACAGAAGTATACTCAAATACAGGCGGACAGGCTTCCAAGGCTACTCCTACAGGCGCTGTAGCGAAGTTTGCTGCTTCCGGTATGAAGACAAAGAAGAAGGATCTCGGCATGATGGCTGCTTCCTACGGTTATGTATACGTAGCTCAGGTAGCTATGGGCGCAAACCAGGCTCAGCTTGTAAAGGCTCTCAAGGAAGCTGAAAGCTACCACGGTCCATCCCTCATCATCGCATACGCACCTTGCATCAATCACGGTATCAAGGGCGGCATGAGCGGCGCACAGGAGAGAATCAAGAAGGCTGTAGAGTGCGGATATTGGCACACCTGGAGATTCAACCCTGAGCTCAAGGCAGAAGGAAAGAATCCGTTCATCCTCGATTCCAAGGAGCCTACAGGCAACTTCCGTGAATTCCTCATGGACGAAGTACGTTACTCCTCATTGCTCCGCGGTTTCCCTGATATCGCAGAGGATCTGTTCAACAAGTGCGAGCAGGAAGCGAAGGAGAGACTTGAAGGCTACAAGAAGATGGCTGCTGAGGAATAAGATAGCTCAAGGCTAAAAAAGTCAAGGCTAAGAAAAGGCCAAGGCCAGATAAAGCAAATATAAAAAGGGCTGCCGGTTTTCGGCGGCTCTTTTTGCGTCTTTGTAAGCTCACTGCGGAAACTGCGGAAATCCCTGAAACCGCGGGGCTCGCAAAAGCTGCGCCGTTTCCGCGAAGGGACAGGAGAAAGCAGTCTGAATGTGCATAGGTATAAAAGTGTGCATAGAATTTTGACCCTGAGGACAAAGAAGGCTTGAAGTAGTCTTGCTTGTATGATATACTAATTTGTGGAATTTTTAGAATTTTAATAGTTTAAGTGCATGTTATGATGAATAAGAAAAGGAGAGTTTTTTAAATGGAGACAGGCTTACAAAAGAAATACGGCCTATTCACCGCGATTGCTATGGTAGTCGGCATAGTAATAGGAAGCGGTGTATTTTTTAAGGCTCAGACGGTTTTGGAGAAGACCGAGGGCAATATGCCAAAGGGTATACTGGCTTGGATCATCGGCGGCCTCATCATGCTGGCTTGCATCGTGGCCTTTGCGGTCATGGCTACAAAGTATGAAAAGGTAAATGGCATTGTGGATTATGCGGAGGCTGCTGTAGGCGAAAGATACGGCTACGCGATGGGCTGGTTTTTGACGATGATATATTATCCTGCCATGACATCGGTGGTAGCCTGGGTTACGGCGCGATATACATTGGTATTTATCACATCGGCATTTCCCGATATAGAGCTTATGATACCGGCAAGCGAGGGCGGCTGTGTGGTAGGCCCTGAGTGTATGGCACTTTCGGTATTGTTTATGTGCGCGGCATATGCGATAAATGCTCTTTCGCCGGTGCTCGCGGGAAAATTCCAGGTAACTACGACAGTTATAAAGATGATACCGCTTTTCCTGATGGCGGTGGTGGGCATAGTGCTCGGACTTATTTCCGAGGATGGAATACTCATCGAGAATATGACGCATGCCGGCAGCGGCAGCGGCGGTTCGCTTTTCGCGGCTGTAGTGGCGACTTGCTTTGCGTATGAGGGCTGGATAATAGCTACTTCCATAAATTCCGAAATCAAGGATGCGAAGAAGAATCTTCCTATCGCTCTTTTGGTGGGCGGCATAATCATTGTGGCTACATATGTATTGTATTATATCGGAGTGTCCGGCGGCGCGTCGGTGGAGCAGCTCATAAATGATGGCGCTACGGTGGCATTTACAAACCTCTTTGGCAAGGCTATCGGTTCTGTGCTCAATGCCTTTATAGCTATCTCCTGCATGGGCACATTAAATGGCCTCATGCTCGGTTGTACAAGAGGAATCTACTCACTTGCGGCTCGTGACAGAGGTCCGCGCCCTTATGTATTTAAGCAGGTGGATACGGCTACAAATATGGCGCACAACTCCGCGATATTTGGACTGCTTCTCTGCGGAATATGGTTTGTATTCTTCTATGGTGCAAATCTTGCTGTAAGAAACTGGTTCGGTTATTTTGCCTTTGATTCCTCAGAGCTTCCTATAGTAACTATATATGCGCTCTACTGGCCGATTTTCATAGGTTTTATGAAAAAGGCTACGGATATGCCTCCGTTTAAGAGATTTGTGATTCCGGGAATTGCGATGGCAGCCAGCCTCTTCATGGTGGTCGCGGCTGTATACGCTCACGGAATTCAGCCATATCTCGCGGCGAAAGAGGCGGGCACTTTCTCCTGTCCTGTACTCTTCTACCTCATAATCTTTGCGGTAGTCATGATAGTAGGCATGAAGTATTCCGGAGTAAGGAAAGAAAAGTAAAAGCAGGCCGGGCGAGCTGAAAAATGAAGCTTGTCCGGCATTTTAATTTGGGACTTTTGGCTACATAGCCTCCATAGCCTCCATAGCCTCCATAGCCCCAATAGCCTAAAGCCGATATACGATATGAATATGACATAGGTATGATGTAAGAGTGATATAATAGTGATGAAAGAAAGGCATTGCACAGATGAAAATTATAGCTGGAATTATTGCACTTGCGATAGTGATATATTTTGTGATACTGCTCAGGGATCTTGTGAAAAAAAGAGCAGCCATAGCGGATGAAAAGGGAAGCTGGATAGGCTATATACTTTTTGAGAGCCTTGCGTATTTTCTCGTGTCGTTTGGCGTATCAGATTCTGCGATGAATACCTTGTATTTTCGCCTGCATGATAAGGTGAGCTTCAAGAAGCTTCCGGGCACAATATTGGTAGGAGCCACGCTTCCGTCACTTTTTTCAGCCTTTGGCTATGCTACATCGATAAAGACCGATCCGATTTTGGTTGTTGTGATCGTCGTAAGCGCGATTTGCGGGGAAAAGCTCGGCTCGAGTGTAGTCGCAAAATCTAAGGCGAGTACTATAAGGTGGCTTGTGGCCGGTGCGCTCATATTGTCTGCTATAATTTTGGCTGTAAAGATATTCCTTATCGGCGAGGGCAGCGGCACGCTTAGCAGTCTGCCTCCTTCAAAGATGGTGATTGTGGCGCTTTGTGAGGTAGTGATAGCAAGTCTGTCGATGGTAGGGCTGGGAGCTACGCCTCCTATGGCAGCGGTTCTTATGCTTTTAGGCTTTGACCCTGTGCTGGCTCTGGGAACTGTGATAATAGCTACGTCGATACTTTGCTTTGCGGGCGCCATCGACTTTATGAAGTATGATCTATATGCGAAAAAGCCGGTAGTGACGATGGTGGCCTTTGGCTCGCCATGCGCCTTGCTCGCTACACGCTTTGTGAATTATGTGGATACCGGCATCCTGCAAATATTGGTATTGCTCATTCTTTTGGCCGGAGCCGCCATGGTTATTTTTGACAAGGAAGGGTGAGGCTGCTGCGTGCTGTCAAGTCCAGGCTTAAAGCGCTCGCAGCAGAAATGCCATATACAACGGAAGTGTCAGTATTTGTTCCATACGCCCTACATTGTAGTCGCCTAATTTAATGGCGCTTTTTACATGGTACTTTTCCGGGTGCTTCAATATCGTTTTTGTGCTCTTGACATTTCCGTTGGCCGCTTTTACCTCTACAAGAGTACACTCGCCCTTGTAACGAATTACAAAATCCACTTCCAGACCTGAGTTCTTATGAAAATAATAAAGCTTGCGCCCCATTTTTGTAAAAATATCTGCAATCAAATTTTCAAAGATGGCGCCTTTATAGCCATACAGATTGCCTTGCAGAAGGTCGTACTGAGTGCCGTCTTCTAGCATGCTGACGAACAAACCCATGTCCCGCATATATACCTTGAAGTTATCCTCCTCAGCGTTGCCGTCCAGCGGCAGCTCTGTAATAGAGAGATTATAACAGCGGGCTATAATCCCCGCATCTTCAATCCATTGCAGGCTTCCAGCGTAGTTGGCCGCGGTTGAACCTTTTCGCACCATAGAATACTGGAACTTCTTGTTTTCCTTGGACAACTGGCGCGGGATAGATTGGAAGCACTCCTTGATGCGGGATTTGTCCTTATTCTCCGCATATTTCACCATATCGTCCTCATAGGAACGTATAATGTCACGCTGGATGCGGAGCACTTCATTCATCTGCTTGCTGTCCACGAAGGTTTGTACGGCATCCGGCATTCCGCCCACGACCACGTATTGCAGCAGGAGTTGTCTCATACGGTTATGCAATGCTTCCGGTACCGGTATTTCATTGTCCAAGGATTTTTGCAGCATGTCAATGACAGATTTGTGGATATCGTTCGCCCACAAGAATTCTTCAAAATCCAACGGATACATGTCAATCACAGTCTCCGAACCGACGGGAATCGATTTTGGTTCTTTGCCGTAACCCTTTACGCCCAGCAGTGAGCCGGTGCCGATTACGTCATACCTCCCATCAAGGCGGAAAAATTTCAGGGCTGTCCGTGCTTCCGGGCAATCCTGAATCTCATCCAGCACCAAAACAGTCTCTCCGGTCTCAAATACTGCTTCTTTGCCAAGCAGCGCAGAGAGCATCATGACAATGTTGTCAATCTCCAATGAACCTGCAAAAACGGAAGCATAATCCGGATTTTCAAAGAAATTGAGGTAGACCACATGTTTATAGCTTTTTTTGGCAAACTCCAGCACGGAAAAGGTCTTGCCGCACTGCCTGCACCCCTTTATGATCAGCGGTTTGTGTCCGGGGGTATTTTTCCATTCGGTCAACTGGTCTTCAATTTTTCGTTTCAGCATTGCGATATCCTCCCTGCTAAGTTTTAATTCTATCAAAGTATATCGCAAATGTTAGACTTTTTCAAGGGACTTTTTCGCAAGACAAGCAACTTTTTCGAGTGACTTTTTTGTGGAACAAGCAACTTTTTCGAGTGACTTTACTGTGGAACAAGCAACTTTTTCAAGGGACTTTTTGCTTGCTGTGCTACTTCTGTGCTTATCCTGTAGCCCGAGCCTCCAAAGACAGGTGTAGCCCCAAAGCTTCAATGTCATGTGAGAGTCAAGTCCCAATTTATATCGATAAGGGTCGAAAGATATCCTTTTGTTCAACCGCACCACGGATTATAGCAAGGATTAAAAGCCTGCGATTGAATAGAAGAAGTATATTGCGATTGCTTAGGAAAAAAGGGTGCTGCGGCATCCTTTTTTATTTTGACATACGGGAACCTTTGCGGGAATGCGGACGTCAAAAAATCATGAATGTAAAAAGTCGTGAGAGTAAAAAATCATGAATGTCAAAAAGTGAAATGCTAAAAGGCGAGAATACAAAATATCGCTACTTTTGATTTAAAGAAAGGACTTGAAGAGATGAAAAAACAAAAAGTACTTTGCGTGGCGCTTGCCGCACTTATGGCAACGGCGGCAGTTCCTGCTTTTGCGGCGGACGCGGCCGATGAGGCGGCCGGAAACTTTGCTTCTTCCGAGGATGGGATCATGCTCATCAGCGAAAACAGCGAAACCTCCGCAGTAGAGGGCGGCTCGGCTTCTACGGGAAGCTACGCCGTTTCCGCGACGACAAGACCACAGACAAATTCTGACAAGATTACGGTAAAGATGAATGACGTCGAGATGAAATTTGACGTGGAGCCGATAATCGAAAACGGCCGCACACTGGTGCCATTCAGAGCAATTTTTGAGGCACTGGATTGCGCGGTAAAATATAAGGTAATCGACGGCAAGCAGTATGTGGAGGCAGAGCGCGGCTCAGAGGTTGTATTTCTCACGATAGGCGATACCGAGATGGTAGCGGGCGGGAACATCATCACGCTGGATGTTGCTCCTAAAATTGTAAATAGCAGGACGCTCGTGCCGCTTCGCGCAGTTTCCGAGAGCCTCGGCTGCAAGGTGGAGTGGGTAAATGAGACAAGGACAGTTATGATCGATAAGGAAGTCGGCCAGACGCCGATCACCTCCGGACATCTTGAAAAGACTGTAAAGGACAAGGACGGCGCTGACCTCGTCTACATCACGGCCTGCTATCCTATCATCAGCGAGGAAAACGCGCAGAATGCAAGCTTTGTGAAGGAGCTCAATAAGCAGTATAAGGAAAAGGCGGAGAAATATGTGACGGAGCTTGGAAACCGGAATAAGGCTGACGCGGCCGAGCTGCGCGTGAATATGGGAGAATACTTTACGCCGATGGAATTCTGCCTCTCCTTTGAGGTGAACGCAAACCGCAATGATTTGCTGTCCATCACGGTTCACGATTATCAAAACGCGGGCGGCACGCACCCGAGCACTCAGCTTGACTCCAGAAATTTCAACATGGCCCTTTGCAAGGAGCTTAAGCTTACTGACGCTTTCGGCATGAAGCAGGCTGATTTGAATAAGATGCTTGTCAAGGACTTTACGGCTGAGATGAAGAGCCAGGATTCGTTTTCGGACGATACAACGGAGAGACTCACGGCGGAGGCCGCAAACGCAAGCTGGTACATCAAGGATGACGCGGTTGTCGTATATTTCAACACCTACCAGGTAGGTCCTTACGTAATCGGTATGCCGGCTGTAAGGTATGAGTACAAGGACGGAAAGACGGTGGGGACTCCGGTTCTCGACCTCTAGAGAAAGGCAGAGAGAAAAATGGAGAATTTTAATTTGAAGGAGCTTGAGGCAAAGTACCCTATTCTGGAAGAAATGGAAGCCTGCGAGGAGGTTTTCTGGGAGAATCCGGAAAAAGGGAAAAAGCCGGAATGCAAATTTACAATGGCAGACATCGACGACGCCGAGGCAAGACTCACGCGGTTTGCGCCATATATCGCAAAGGCCTTCCCGGAGACTGCGCCTACAAAGGGCATCATCGAGTCTGAGCTCAAGGAGATAAACTACATGCGCGAGGCGCTGGAGGAGGCTTACGGTGATGAGATCGAAGGCAGACTTTTCCTGAAATGCGACAGCCATCTCCCCGTGTCCGGCTCGGTAAAGGCCAGAGGCGGCATCTATGAGGTTTTGAAATTTGCCGAGGAAACGGCGATAGCAAACGGTATGCTCTCGCTTACGGACGATTATTCGGTTCTCTGCGAGGACAGGTTTCGCGAGCTTTTTTCAAAGTACAGCGTGGCTGTAGGCTCGACCGGAAATCTCGGCCTTTCGATAGGCATAATGAGCGCAAAGCTCGGCTTCAAGGTGACAGTGCACATGTCTGCGGACGCGCGCCAGTGGAAAAAGGATCTCCTCCGAGCAAAGGGCGTAAATGTCATAGAATATCCCGATGACTACGGCAAGGCTGTGGCGGAGGGCAGAAAGGAAGCGGCTTCGGATCCTATGTGCCACTTCGTGGATGATGAGGCGAGCGTGGATCTTTTCATGGGCTATGCTGTGGCTGCGAAGAGACTGGCAAAGCAATTTGAGGAGCAGGGGATAAAGGTCGATAAGGCGCATCCTTTGAATGTCTACATCCCTTGCGGAGTAGGCGGAGCGCCGGGCGGAGTGGCCTTCGGACTGCACACGGTATTCGGGGAGGCTGTGCATTGCTATTTCGCGGAGCCGACGCACGCGCCTTGCATGACGCTCGGACTCATCACGGGATTGTACAATAAAATCGCGGTCGGCGATATAGGACTTGACGGCAAGACGGCCGCGGATGGCCTTGCTGTGGGCAGGGCCTCGAGTCTTGTAAGTGAGATTATGGCAGGCATTCTCGACGGCTGCTTTACCGTGCAGGATGAGGAGCTTTACTGTCTGCTGACCTTGCTTGCTGATACTGAGGACATCTTTGTGGAACCTTCGGCTTGCGCGGCATTTCCGGGAATTACCTATGCGGACGCGAGCCTTGAGACTACGCATATAATCTGGGCTACGGGCGGCAGCATGGTGCCGGAGGCTGAGATGAAGGCTTACTACGAAAAGGGTCGCGAGCTTCTGGGCTTCAAGAGGGAAAATGCAGAGGAAATGTAGGCTAAGATATAAGAAAGAGAAAAAAGATTGTGAGAAAAAGCGACAGGCTAAAACCTGTCGCTATAATTTAACATATCTCTGAGGTAACCGCCCTGGGCTTTTGGCTTCCGGGCGGTTTTTGCGCCTGCGGAGGAATTACCGGAGCCTTGGGGAGCTGACGCTTTTTCGAAAGCCTGGGCAGTTTCCGCACTCTCGGGACTTTGGGCAGTTTCCGCGGAAACTGCGGCATGCGGCGCTGAGCCCTGAGCAGCTGTTGAGGAGACTTGCGTATCGTAGAAGGCCAATTTTAGGATTTCGCTGTCCGAGGAAATGTACCTGAGACCTACGCCGCTGGAATATTTTTGCACGGCTTCCAGCTTGTCGAGCCACAGAGCGCCATTTTCGCCGGAGATTTGAAAGAGCTGCGAGCTCGATTTTGCCGTCAGGGTCTGAAGGAGCGAGCCCTTGGCCTGCAGAGCCTTGAGCGCAAGCGCCTGAAGCGTGCTGCCGCAGCTTTTTACGTCCTCTTTGTATGAGAAGAAGAGTCTGTGGCCGCTTTCGTCAAAACGAAGCTCTTCGATTGTGATCATGTATTTTGCGCAGAGCGGGCCGAGTTGCTTGATGTCGAGCTCAAGGTCGAGGAATATGTAGCCGCCGGAAAAATGCACGGAAAAGCTGCGCAGATAGGGTGCGGCTTTTTTCAATATGTAGGGCGCAAAGCCTCTTTGCGTATTTAGGAGCTCGCTTGGAATGCAGAGGAGGCCCCTTTCGATGTCCTCGGCTCTGAAAAAGTCAAGTATATTATTTATTTCTTTTTTATGGCGCAGCACGAAGGCCGCTTTGTCCTTTAAATTGCTAATTTTTTGCATTTTTGTATCCGTCCTTTTCTTCTGTCTTGTTGCATTATATCATAAAACTGTGATAGAATAAAGCAGTGAAAAACAGCGGTCCACGTATTTAAAATATATAACAAAACAGGGAGTTCCAAAAATGGGAAATACAGCACATATGTATGCAAAGCTTGCAACGATTATAAGTCCGGAAAATCTTATTCTTTATCCTGAGATGGATAAGCTTACGTCATTTCGCGCGGGAGGACGCGCACAGATGATAGTGATAGCGCAGGGACCTATGCAGCTTTTGCATGCGCTCAGGGTATTTGCGGAAGAAGATATAGAATTTGTGGTCATGGGGAATGGCACAAATATACTTGTAAGAGATGGAGGCTATGACGGTGTAATTCTAAAGCTCGGAGAATATTTTTCGAGCATTGATATAAGAAAAAGTGAGGATAATCCGCAGGCTTATGACAGAACGGGCAATCTGAGCTATCAAAAGAGCTTGCTCGTGGCGGGCGGTTCGGTCTTGCTCTCACAGCTTGCGCGTGCTGCGCAGAACGCGGAGCTTACAGGACTTGAATTTGCGGCAGGCATACCCGGCAGTGTCGGCGGTGCCTTATTTATGAATGCCGGAGCATATGGCGGAGAGATAAAGGATGTGACCGTTTTGGCTGAGGTGATAAGCCGTGACGGCAGCGTAAGAAAGCTTCTTGAGCCTTCGGAGCTTGAGCTTTCTTACAGACACAGCGCTCTTCAGGATACGGGCGACATTGTTGTCAGAGCATTTTTTCAGCTCGACCGCGGAAATCCTGATGAAATCAATGAGAAAATGCGTGATTTTGCGGCGCGCAGAAGTGAAAAGCAGCCGCTCAATCTGCCAAGCGCAGGAAGCTTTTTCAAAAGACCGGAGGGGCATTTTGCGGGTGCGCTCATACAGGAGGCCGGTCTCAAAGGTATGTCAGTGGGCGCGGCTCAGGTCTCGCCTTTGCATGCCGGATTTATAGTAAACAATGGCGGCGCAAAGGCAAAGGATATAATTCAGCTTATGGAGCTTGTGCAAAATACAGTTTATGACAAATTTGGAGTATGGCTCGAGCCTGAGGTACGGATTATAGGGAAGGACTTGTAGGAGCGGTGAGGGGCAGCTGTGATTGGGCAGTGAAAGGAGGCTTTTCGGCGGAGCTGAAAAGTAAGCGCGAGCCAACCGCAAACCGCAAAAAACGTTACAGAAGGGAGAAAAATACGGGATAATGGCAGCGGAATATGGGGGATATTCATTAAAATACGATTTGCATACACATACTACCTTTTCGCACGGCAAGGGCAGTATAGAGGATAATGTAAAAGAAGCCGTGAAAAAGGGACTTACGGCTATCGCGATTTCCGATCACGGGCCGGGACATCTTACATATGGCATAAAAAGGGAAAATGTTCCGGTGATGCACGCAGAGATAGAGCGCCTGAAAAAGATTTATCCGCAGATAGAAATCTTCCTTTCTGTGGAGGCGAATGTCATAGACCGCGGAAACTGCCTGGACCTCACAAAGGAGGAGTTTTCGCAATATGACTTTGTCATCGCGGGCTATCACTATGGTGTGCGTCACGGCTACTGTGTGCAGAATTATATTTTCAACCATACGCGCGGCAGAAGCGGCGGCAGCTTGCTGGTAAAAAATACAGAAATGACCATAAAGGCCATATATGAAAATGACTTGAAAATACTCACTCATCCCGGCGACAAGGGACCCTTCGACATTGCTGAGATAGCAAAGGCCTGCGCGGCGCGAGGGACACTAATGGAGATAAATAACAGGCATGGACATATGACGGTAGCGGAGCTTGCGGCGGTAGAACGCTTTGATGTGAGCTTTATCATAAGCAGCGACGCACATGTGCCGGGCGATGTGGGCAGCTGCGATGAGGCGATACGGAGATTGCTTGCGGCGGGCATAGACCCGCAGCGTGTAGTAAATCTTCGCAAAATTTGATGTTTAATAAGGAAGGGAGGCGTGCGGAATGCAGGTCGTAATAGTTACAGGACTCTCGGGAGCGGGCAAATCACAGGCGAGTATATGTCTGGAAGATTTGGGATATTATTGCATAGATAATATGCCGCCTGCGCTCATGATGAATTTTCTCGAATTGGCAGGAAACGGCGGAGAGATTGAAAAAGCGGCATTTATAATGGATATAAGGGGAGGACAGTTTTTCGCAGACCTAAAAAGAGCCATAGGCGACCTGGAGACGCGCAGCGTGGAGTACAAAATCCTCTTCCTGGAAGCGAGCGATGACGTGCTCATACGCCGTTACAACGAAACGCGGAGACTGCATCCGCTTTCTGCCGGCGGTTCTCCTGTGGACGGCATACAAAAGGAGCGCACGCTTATGCAGGAGCTGCGGCAGATGGCCGATTATATCATCGATACTTCAAATATGAAGACCATGCAGCTGCGCGGTGAGATAAATGAAATTTTTACCAGCAATGCCAAGGACGGACTATTCACGATAAATATCGAATCCTTTGGCTACAAGCACGGCATACCGCTTGAGGCGGACATGGTCTTTGATGTGCGTTTCCTGCCGAATCCTTACTATGTGCCGAGCATGAAAAAGCTCACCGGCAACAATAAAAAGGTGCAAAATTATGTGCTGAGCCAGCCTGAGAGCAAGAATTTCGCGGATTCGCTGGAGAAGCTGATAGATGAGATCATACCCGCATATATGCGCGAGGGCAAGTATCATCTCAATTTGGCCTTCGGCTGCACGGGCGGACAGCATCGCTCCGTGACTATGGCAAATGAATTTGCAAGGCGTTTCAAGGAGAAGGGAAAGCGCATTACGCTGGAGCATAGAGATTTGTAGGAAATTGCCCTTGAAACGGCGGACATTTGATGATAGACTGTAATTGATGATGTTTTTGGACCGTTATTTATGTACTCGAAATCATATTTGCGGAGGGATAAGTAAATGGAAAAATTGATAATTGCCGCATGTATTTGCGGTGCAGAGGTTACAAAAGAGCAGAATCCGGCAGTTCCTTATACTGTAGAGGAGATTGCAAAGGAAGCAAAGGCAGCTTATGACGCAGGCGCTTCAGTAATCCACCTTCATGTAAGAGAGGACGACGGTACTCCTACTCAGAGTCACGAGAGATTTCAGGAATGTATGGACGCCATCTATGCAGTATGCCCTGATGTCATCATCCAGCCGTCGACGGGCGGTGCTGTAGGTATGACAGACCTTGAGAGACTCGATTCCACAAACGTAACTCCTATTCCTGAGTTTGCGACTTTGGACTGCGGTACTTGCAATTTCGGAGGCGATGAGATCTTTGTCAATACGGACAATACGATCTTCAACTTTGCGAAGATTATGCAGGAAAAGGGCATAAAGCCTGAGCTTGAGTGCTTCGACAAGGGTATGATCGATATCGCTTTGAAGGCTTACAAGAAAGGCCTCCTGAATGCGCCTATGCATTTTGACTTTGTGCTTGGAGTTCAGATGGCGGCAACTGTGCGGGATCTTGCTTTTTGCGTAGATTCTCTGCCACCGGGAAGTACCTGGACTGGCTGCGCCATAGGCAAAAACCAGTTCAATATGGCTGCTGCGTCTATAATCATGGGTGGACATGTGAGAGTAGGCTTTGAGGACAACCTCTACATCGAAAAGGGTGTGCTTGCAAAGAGCAACGGCGAGCTTGTAGAAAAGGCCGCAAAGCTTGCAAAGATTTTGGGTCGTCCGATTGCTACGCCTGCGGAAGCAAGAGAAATCCTCGGTCTGAAGAAAAGAGACTAAAAATAATATCTCAAAACTAAAAAGCTAAGAAAAAGTGGCTGTGAAGAAACGAAAGTTTTTTCACAGCCACTTTACTTTGAGTCGACGCCACGGCTACAGCTCTTGTATCTCAGCAAGCGAAAGGCC
The DNA here is from genome assembly GCA_963636105.1 of Anaerovoracaceae bacterium. Classification (GTDB taxonomy): domain Bacteria; phylum Bacillota; class Clostridia; order Peptostreptococcales; family Anaerovoracaceae; genus CAVHIG01. Next base: position 87 of record CAVHIG010000001.1, on the reverse strand, counting down.
CGTGACCATATTTATTATAGAGAGGTCGATGCCGGCGGTTTTCATGGATTTGGCGTTTTTGAGTTTTTCCTGCGCCATGCCCTGAGA